>JBMCLC010000063.1:0-7271 GCA_048614715.1 Oceanidesulfovibrio sp. | reverse complement strand
GCCCATCTACAACTTCTACATGGACATGCGCTGTTTCGGCAAAGGATACGAGGAGTTCTATGCGCGCGTGCAGTCCGAGGGCGTGACCTTCATCCGCGGCAGACCCGGCGAGGTGCTCCAGGAGCAGGGCAAGCTCGTGGTGGTGGCCGAGGACACCCTGCTCGGCGAGACGGTCCGCGTGCCCGTGGACATGGTCATCCTCTGCACGGCCATGGAGCCGCGCAAGGACACGGCCGAGGTCGCGCGCGTCTTCGGCGTGAGCCGCAGCCAGGACGGCTTCCTGCTGGAGGAGCATCCCAAGCTCGGTCCGGTTTCCACGGCCACGGACGGCGTGTTCCTGGCCGGCACCTGCCAGGGGCCCAAGGACATACCGGACGCCGTGGCCCACGCATCGGGCGGCGCGGCCCAGGCTCTGGCACTGGCCGCCAAGGGCACGGTCTCCATATCGCCCACCACCTCGCACATCAACCCGGACATCTGCGTGGGCTGCAAGGTCTGCATCGATCTTTGCGCCTACTCGGCCATCGAGTTCGATGAGCGCCGCCAGATCTCCGTGGTCAACGAGGCCATGTGCAAGGGGTGCGGCAGCTGCGCCGGCTACTGCCCCAGCGGCGCGGCCCAGATCAAGCATTTCAGCGAAGTTCAGATCTTCAACGAGATCGAAGGGCTGCTTCAGCCCGTCGCAGAGCCGCCGCCTGAGGAGGAACAGATCGAGATGCCCCGTTCCACCACAATGCCGGCCCCGGCGGCCGAAGAAGCCCAGCCGGCCGTGGCCGAGGCCTGACGCATCCACATGCGAGCAACCTGGAGGACGACATGCGAGACGAACCCATCGACACTGCCGTGGCGGACGAAGAGACGCCGCAAACCGCAGAGACCGTCGGCTTCGAGCCCACCATCGTGGCCTTCGTGTGCAACTGGTGCACCTACACGGCGGCTGATCTGGCCGGCACCTCGCGGCTGATCCAGCGGCCCAACGTACGCCTAGTGCGCATGATGTGCACGGGCATGGTCGATCCCAAATACGTTATCAAGGCCCTTCTCGGCGGGGCGGACGCCGTGCTCATCAGCGGCTGCCACCCCGGGGACTGCCACTACATCAATGGCAACTACAAGGCCCGCCGCCGGGTCAAGCTGCTCAACGACATCCTGGACCAGTTCGGCATCGACCGACGCCGGCTCAAGCTCACCTGGGTGGGCGCCAGCGAAGGCAACGAGTTCGCCGAGACGGTCAACGACCTCATCGAGGAAATCCGCGAACTCGGCCCCATCGAAACGAGGGACATGATGGTCCTCTAGGCCGCTTGCGCTCAAAGGGAGAAAGGATATGGCCACCACAGCACGGATAGACGTTCCCGGCACCAACCCGGTCCAGGCCGTGCAGGAGTTCCTCAAGCTGGTGCTCCGGCATGGCGAGATCGGAGGGGTATTCGTCCAGACGCATCTGAACGCGCACGGCATACCCATGCCCACGCTGATCACCAACCCGGACCAGCTGGACAAGGCCGACCCGTTCGCCCCGGCGTTCCCCATGAACGCGGCGCGCATGGCCGCCCGGCTGACCCACGGCCGCTCGGGCGAGCGCGTGGCCGCCGTGCTGCGACCCTGCGAGATCCGCGCCTTCGTAGAGCTGGTCAAGCTCAATCAGGGCAGCGTGGACGAAATTCTGCTCATCGGGTTCGACTGCCTGGGCGCCTACGACAACCGCGACTATCCCCGCTACGTGGGCGGCGAGGACCCCATGTCGCTCACCCCGGGTTTCCTGGGCAAGACAGGCGGCTCCAAGGACACGGCCCACGGCGATTTCGACATCGCCGATGCCTGTCTGGCCTGCGAAAACTGCGAGCCCCTCGGCGCGGACATCGGCATCGGCCTCGTGGGCCTGAACCTGCAGGACCATCTTGTGGTCACCGCGCATACGCCCCAGGGCGAGGCCGTGCTCAGCCGGCTCGGCCTGACCGACGTGCAGGACCCTCCCGAGCGGCGCAGGGCCATGGACGAACTCATCGGGAAGCGCACCGCGCACAGGGATGCGATGTTCGAACGCACCCGGGCGGCCACATCGAGCCTGGCCGGGCTTTCGGAGTATTTCGCCCGCTGCGTGAACTGCTACAACTGCCGCGCCGCCTGCCCGGTCTGCTACTGCAAGGAGTGCGTCTTCCTCACCGACGTCTTCGACCACAAGCCCTGGCAGTACATGGGCTGGGCCAAGCACAAGGGCATGCTCAAGATGCCCACGGACACTCTCTTCTTCCACCTCACCAGACTCGCGCACATGTCCACCACCTGCGTGGGCTGCGGCCAGTGCTCCAACGCCTGCCCCAACGGCATACCGGTCATGGAGCTGTTCCGCGCCGTGGGAGCCAGGACCCAGGAAGGGTTCGACTACATGCCGGGACGGAGCTTCGACGAACCGCCGCCGCTCTCGGTGTTCAAGGCGGACGAGTTCCCCGAGGTGGCGGGCGCCGACTAGCGGCGTGAACAGGAAGCCAGCGGAGAGAAGCCATGAAGAAGAACTACGCGGCGCTCGTGGTCGGAGCCGGCATCGGCGGCATCCGCGCGGCCCTGGACCTGGCGGTCACGGGCCACCAGGTGGCGCTCATCGACCAGCGGCCCCACCACGGCGGCATCCTCGCCCAGCTCGACCACCAGTTCCCCAACGATCACTGCGGCATGTGCAAGATGCTGCCGCTCATGGCGCGGGACTCGGCCAGCCAGTATTGCCTGCGCAAGGGGCTGTTCCACGACAACATCGACCTCTACCTGTCCACGGAGCTCGCCTCCCTGGAGGGCGAGCCGGGACGGTTCACGGCCGAGCTCGTGCAACGCTCCACCCTGGTGGACCCGCACAAGTGCATATCCTGCGGCAAGTGCTCCGAGGTCTGCCCGGTGCGCGTGGCCAGCGAGTTCAACGCCGGCCTCACCGAGCGCCCCGCCGTGTACCTGCCGGTGCCGCACAGCATTCCCAACCGCTACGTGGTCGATCTGGAGAACTGCCTGCGCTGCTGGCAGTGCCATGAGGCCTGCCCCTCCGGAGCCATCGACTTCAGGTTTGAAGAGCGCAAGGACTTCCACATCCTCATCGCAGACCCGGACCCCACCACCGGCGATTTCCTGGCCGACTGGCTCAAGGCCCAGAACTTCCCTCTCCACGGCGTGACCCTGGGCGCAGAGGTCGTGGACCTCATTGCCGAGGACGACCGCTTCCGTCTGATGCTGCTGGACATGGACCTCGCGGACATGGACGCCGAGCGCGTGCTGCTGCGCGCCAAGGAGCTCAGGCCGGAAATGACGGTTGTGCTCATGGCCTCGGAGGAATCTCGGGAGCAGGCCGAGGAGCTGCTGAAACTCGGCGCGCGCGAGGTGCTGGTCAAGCCGCTGGAGCCCAAGACCCTTGTGCCGTGGATGGACAAGCTCTACATGCGCATCCTCTCCGACAAGCGCATTATGCTGGACGTGGGCGCGGTGGTCCTGGCCGGCGGGTTCGAGTGCTTCGACCCAACTCGGTTCGCGGACACCCTGGGCTACGGCGTCATTCCAGGCGTGGTCACGGCCGTGGAGTTCGAGCGCATCCTCTCCAAGACCGGGCCCAGCGGCGGCAAGCTGCTCAGGCCGGGGGACGGGAAGCCGGCTCGACGCATCGCCTGGATACAGTGCGTGGGCTCCCGTGACCTCAAGACAGGGGCGGACTATTGCTCCTCCATCTGCTGCATGTTCTCGCTCAAGGAGGCTGTCCTTGCCCGCAAGGCCATAGGCGACGGGGCCGAGACCACCATCTTCTACATGGACATGCGCACCTTCGGAAAGGACTTCGAGAACTACAAGGCAAAGGCCGTCAAGGACGGCGTGCGCCTCGTGCGCTCGCGTCCCCATTCCGTCATCCCCTCGGCGGAGACCGGCAATCCGGTTCTCGCCTACGTGGACGACGCCGGCGCCAGGATTGAGGAAGAGTTCGACATGGTGGTGCTGGCCACCGGCGCGACGCCGCCCCGGAACATGGACAGGCTCGCCGCCGTCACGGACATCGAGCTGAACGCCTACGGCTTCTGCGAGACCCCGGAGTTCACGCCGGAGCGCACGAGCCGGCTGGGCGTATTCGCTGCCGGCTCCTTCGGCCGGCCCAAGGACATCGCGGAATCGGTCATCCAGTCCGGCGCCGCTGCCCAGGGGGCCTCCCGGCTCATCAAGATCTACGATGTGCTCACCGGGCTGGAGCCCCGCCCCGAGCCCGAATACCCGGACCTTTCCCGCGAGCCGGCGCGCTCCTTCGTTGCTTTGTGCAGCTCCTGCCCCACCCTGGAGCAGAACGTGGACGTGGCCGAGATCGAGCGCCGGATGCGCTCCCTGCCGGCCGTGCACACCGTGGCCCGCGTGGACGGCGCCTGCACCGAGGAAGGGTGGAAGCAGATCCAGGAACTGGCCGTCACGAGCAAGGCGAACCGCATCCTCATCGGCGCGTGCCTACCGTATGCATACGTGCCCAAGCTGCGGGAGCTGGGCCGCGCCATAGGACTCAACCCCGCGCTCATGGACGTGGTGGACATTTACACGCCCGTGCTCGGCGGCAACGGTGAACGCGCAGAGGCGCGCAACAGGCAGGTATGCTCCGCCCTGGCCCAGGCCCACGCAAGGCTCCTGGGGGCCGATCCCGTGCCTCCGCCTGTCACCGTGAACGTGGCGCGGCGGGCGCTTATCGTGGGCGGCGGGCTGGCCGGCATGACTGCGGCCATGGCCATTGCCGACCAAGGCTACGAGGTCGTGCTCGTGGAGCAGGAGGAAGGGCTCGGCGGCCAGGCCATGAAGCTCCATTACACGCTGGAGGGCGGCGATCCGCGCCGGCACATGGAGGACCTCGTGGAGCAGGTGCGCAAACATCCCAAGATCACCGTGCTCACGGACGCGCGGGTGGTGTTCTCCCGCGGCACGGCCGGCCTGTTCCAGAGCGCCGTGACTTCGGACCGGGGGACCATGGTCGTGGACCACGGCGTAACCCTGCTGGCCACGGGCGGCCATGAGTCCCGGGTGTACGAATACGGCTTCCGCGTGCACAAGTCCGTGCTCTCGCAGCTGGAGCTGGAAGAGCAACTGGCCACCGGAACCCTGGATGTGAAGGCCCTGGACAGCGTGGCCATGATCCAGTGCTGGCGCTCCCGCGAGGAAGACCGCAACTACTGCAGCCGGGTCTGCTGCGGCGAGGCGCTCAAGAACATTCTGGCCCTCAAGCGCAAGAACCCGGACCTCGACGTCTACGTCTTCTACCGCGACATCATGAGCTACGGTTTTCGTGAACGCTACTACACCGAGGCGCGCAAGGCCGGGGCCATCTTCATTCCCTACACCCTGGACGACAAGCCCGAGGTGGATTTCGAGGACGACCTGCCGGTGGTCACGGCCTACGACCCCGTGGCCGGCGGGAAGGTGCGCATACGGCCGGACAGGCTCGTGCTCTCCAGCGGCGTGGAGCCCAACGAGGTGGATGACCTGCTGGAGATATTCGGCGTGGCCACGGACGCCAACGGCTTCTACCAGGAGGCCGATTCCAAGTGGCGGCCCGTGGACTTCCTCAAGCAGGGGGTCTTCATGTGCGGGCTGGCCCGCGCCCCGGCATCCATGAGCGAGACCATCGCCTCGGCCCAGGCAGCGGCCCAGCGGGCCTTGCGCATATTGAGCGCGGAACGGATAGCGCGCGAGACCGTGGTCGCCTCGGTGCGCCACAGCCTCTGCTCGCTCTGCCAGCGCTGCGTCACGGCCTGCCCCTACGGCGCGCGCACCGTGAACCTCGAACTGGAACGGATCGAGGTGGACGAAATCCTCTGCCAGGGCTGCGGCTCGTGCGCCGCCGTGTGTCCCAACAGCGCAACGGTGCTCACGGGATTCCACGACGGCCCCATGCTCGCCGCCATCGACGCTGCCCTGGAGGAACCGGCCTGACACAGCCGAGGAGAACGGCATGCAACAGACCCATGAACGCCACGCCTTGCGGATCGAACCGCTGCCGCCGGACGCCGACCTGCGCGAACTGCAGACCATGCTCTCCCGCTGCATGCAGTGCGGCACGTGCACGGCGTCCTGCCCCAACATGGAGGCCATGGACCTCACGCCGCGGCAGCTGTGGCGGCTCGTGCAGCTCGGGCAACTGGAGCGCATTTTCGAATCCAGGTCATTCTGGCTCTGCTCCTCCTGCTACACATGCTGGCTGCGCTGCCCGCGAAACGTGGAGCCCACCCGGGCCATGGCCGCGCTCAAGCGCATCGCCGCATCGCGCGACATGACTTCACGCAGGAACGCCGCTTTCTACCGGGCCTTTGCCGGCAACGTCCGTCGCTACGGCAGGGTCCAGGAGACGGCGCTCATGTCCAGCTTCCTCACGTCGCTGGCCAGCCCGAGACGGGCCCTGGAGTTCACGCCCATCGGCCTGAAGATGCTGGGCAAAGGCAAGCTCCACCCGCCGAGCAGGAGCCACGCCAAAAGGCTCGAACCGCTCTTCCGCAAGATCGAGGAAATGGAGGGACGCGCATGACACGCCACTACGCCTACTACCCTGGCTGCTCGCTCATGGAGAGCGCCGTGGAGTACGACCGCAGCGTCCGCCACGTCATGGATATCCTCGATGTATCGCTCACCGAGATTCCGGACTGGACATGCTGCGGCGCCAGCGCCATGGAGTCCGTGAGCCGGCTGCTGAGCTACGCCCTGCCGGCGCGGAACCTCGCCCTGGTGGAGCGGGACATGGACGTGGACGACATTCTGGTGCCGTGCAGCGCCTGCTGCGGGTGCGCGAGGAAACGCGCCACGACAAGGCGCTGCTGGCCGAGATCAACGAAGCCCTCTCGGTAGAGGGCCTGCGCTACACCGGACGCGCCAGGCCGCGCCACCTGCTGGATATCCTGGTGAACGACGTGGGCACGGGCGTCATCGCGGCCAGGGCGGGACAGGCACTGGAGGGGTTTACCGCGGCGGCCTACTACGGCTGTCAGATTCTGCGGCCCTATCCTGTGTTCGATGACCCCAGGCGGCCGACATCCATGCATCGAGTCCTCGGCGCCATGGGAGCCTCCACGCTGGATTGGGAGGACGGATCCCGCTGCTGCGGCGCGTCTCTCATGGTGACCAAGCCGAAGGCGGCCCTCGCCGCCGTGGCCCGCCTGCTGGACGGCGCCTGCGCAGCGGACGCTGTGGTCACGGTCTGCCCATTGTGCCAGCTCAACCTGGAGGCTTACCAACGCAAGGCCTTCGAGTACGGCGGCCCCCGCAAGACGGTGAGCATCATC
>JBMCLC010000062.1:0-7299 GCA_048614715.1 Oceanidesulfovibrio sp. | reverse complement strand
TCCTTGGGCGTCGGAGTGAAAGTCTTCATGAATCGCCGCTCCTTCATGCTCTCATAAAATGTGGCGCCTGGGGCGCCCCGGGATGATATGGTTGTGAGACAGCGCTGGTGGCGCCTCTCGAAATCGCAAAGACGAATTTGATAGAGTCTACACGCCAAGCTGTCAAGGGAAAAAAACACAAAAAATGGACGGCTGCGGAAAGGGGCTGTCCGGCGCGGCACCGTCATTGACCCCCTGCCGTATCACCGTATACATATCATAGATGCATCCGGCAGACCAAGGAGCTTTCATGCACCCCTCAGATACCACCCGATCGCGCCGTGTCGCCCGTGTCGTGCTCATCGGCATGTGTTGCGTAGCGCTCCTGGCAGCCGCCGTGGGATGCGGCAAGAAAACGCTCGATCCGGCGCGGTACGGCGGCGAGCCCGCCAGCGCCGTGCGGAGCGAACCCCAGGTCTCGTCTCCGCCGCCGCAGCCGGATCTGCAAACGCCCGATCGAGAGATCGTACAAGAAGAAGCGCAGCCCCAGGCCATGGCGCCGGACTACGCGGCCACAGAGGACGTCATGGTCCCGGTGTTCAAGGATGTCTATCAGCTCGCGTCCTTTTCCAACCGGCAACATGCGGAGCAGTTCTCACGGCAGGCGGAGGGCGCGGGATTCGCCGTCAGCATCGAAGACGCCATGGTGAACGGGCAGACCTACTACCGCGTCATCGGCTCCATCCAGGGAACCGAGGTCGAGATCAGGCGGGCCGTCTCGTCCCTTGGGGTCAACCCGGTGCAGCGGAGCCACGAGCGCGTGGAGGGGCGGCTGAGCGCGCCATCCGACGTGCAGACCTCCATGGCAGCCGAGGAGCCTGGCATCCTTCTGGACATCCCGGCGGCCGAGCCGACGCGGCAGTATGCCCCGGCTGGCGATGCGACAGCCAACATGTCCGCCGGTGCGCCCGCCGCCCTGGAGCCGGAAGAGCCCATGACGGCCGGCGTCCAGCCGGAGCCTGTTTCCGAGGCCCAGCCTGTTGAGGTCCCGCCCCAGCCCATGACCGCTCTCGGCCAGCCACACGATGAGTCGCAGTACACACGGCAGCAGGATCCATTGCTCGGCCAGAGCTACCGCGCGCCCATGCGCCAGCCCGTAGCGCCCGCCGCTGAGCCCCCGCCGTCGGAATCCACAGGAGAGCAGACAGCCGCGGTGAACAGGCGCTCCGTGAGCCTGCCGCAGACGAAACCAACCACGCCGCAGCGCCAGAGCGGCATAATCCCACCGTCCGCGCCGCCCACGTTCATCGGTTCTCCCACCTGCCAGGAGAAGAATGGCCGTCTTTCAGCCTCTGCCGTGGGACGCGCCGAGGAGCCGCTACGCGCCGAGCGCATCGCCGTGGACCAGGCCAAGCGTTCCCTGTTGCTGTGCGTCCAAGCGCACCGCGAGGAAGCCGGGCTCGCCAACGGGCCCCGTCTGACCGAATTGCCGGTCAACTATCTGGAAATATCCGATCCGCAGCGCCGACCGGACGGCTCGGTGTTCGTGTCCGTGAGCATTGCCGTGGACGATATCCCCAAGCTTACGGCCGGTCGCTGATCACGCCGAGAACCGCTCACATTCTGCATGCCATCCATACGCAAGTCTTTGCTCCAGTTCACGTTCGCCGGCTCGTTCATGAAGCGTTGGAACGACAAGCTCCGGCCCATGGAACTCATCGAACTCGACAAACAGGCCCACAAGATGATCGCGGCCTGGGTGCTGTACGAACTCAACTCCCAGCATCTTTCCGACGATGAACGCATCGAGCTGGGACGGGTGGTGGTGGAAGGCGGCATGTTCGAATACATGTACCGGCTCGTCATCACGGATGTGAAGCCGCCCATATTCTACCAGATCAAGGCCAATCCGGACCACTACGCCATGCTCACGGAGTGGGTGCTCGAACAGCTCGAACCGCGGGTGCAGCCCCTGGGGGAGGAGTTCTGGGCGCGTCTCACCACCTACCTGCGCAAGACAGAGGGCCAAGGCCTGGAAGGTCTCGGGAGGCGCATTCTGGCCGCAGCGCACCTCTACGCATCCAACTGGGAGTTCGAACTCATCAAGAGGCTGTCGCCACAGGATGACGAGCTCGAGGAGATAGACCAGTCATTCCGCGACGAGCTCAACGCGCACAAGGACCTTGCCGGCGTGGAGGAACTCATGCGCGGCCCGGCCTCCACCCTGGGCAAGTTCTGCCACCTGTGCGGCCAGCTGCGGTTCCAGAAACGCTGGTCGCAAACGCCGCGTATTCCCGAAACTTCGGTCATCGGCCACATGTTCCTCGTGGCCTGCTACGCCTCGTTCTTCTCCATGGCCATGGAAACCTGCAAGGCCCGCATGGTCAACAACTTCTTCGCGGGGCTGTTCCACGACATGCCGGAACTGCTGACCCGGGACATCATATCGCCGGTCAAGAAATCGGTCTCGCACATCTCCGAACTCATCAACGAATACGAGCGCAAGGAACTGCACCGCCGCGTGCTGGGGCCCATGCGCACCGCCGGCTACGGCCCGCTGGCCGGACGACTCGCATACTTTCTGGGGCTTGAGGTCGGGTCCGAATTCCAGGCCTGCGTCATGGTGGACGGCAAACCCCGCGCCGTGACCGACGACGAGCTGGAGACGGTATACAACCAGGATCGCTACGATCCCAAGGATGGCTCCATGCTCAAGGTCTGCGACACCCTCGCCGCCTTTATCGAAGCCTACACCGCCCTGCGCAACGGCATCTCCTCGGACGAGCTGCAGCAGGGCCTCTTCCGCATGCGCCAGAGCTACGCCAAAACAGTGCTCGGCGGCGGCAAGATTCACGTGGGTGCGCTCATCGCCGATTTCGATTAAACAAACGTCCTGAGCGTTTACCGAGGGCTTAACCCTCGGGTTCCCACCAGGAAACCACAGCGTACCCATGTCTTAGGTTGCACAAGGCGGTGTCCCCTGGACAGGCCTGCTAGCTAAGAGGTTTCACCTCCACACGGTTGCAGTGGAAGGCGCAGGTGTTGCCCATGTCCGTGATGCGCTGGCTGGTGATTTGGTTGGCGCCGCCGTTTTGCATGAGCCCGGGCCAGTGCAGCCCTTCGACCACAACCATATCCTCGCGCGTGTCTTCGGTAAGGCGCGCCTGAATGGTAAATGATCCCCTGTCGTTGAACACCCGGACCTGGGCGCCGTGCTCGATGCCGCGCTCCGCGGCCGTGCGTGGGTGGATCATCACCGTGGCCGCGCCGATCCGTTCGCGGATGGCGGTGACCTCGTTGAAGGAGGAGTTCAGCAGGAGGTGATGGGGCGGGGTGATGCACTCCAGCGGGTAGCGGTCCCCGCCTTCGGGGTCGCGCAGGGGTTCGCCATCCGGGAGGCCGGGCATCCCCTGGTCGGCCATGGTCCGGGAAAAGAACTCCACCTTGCCCGACGGCGTGTTGAACCCGTTCTCGTACGGGTTGGGCGGAATGTTGAGACGAACGGGCCGACCGGAATACAGGGCGTCGCGATCTATGCCGTCCAGGAAGGGGGAGTCGTCTTCGGCCAGAATGCGGTGGATGATGTCGTCCTCAGTCAGGGAAAAAACCTCGTCATCGAAGCCGAGGCGGGCGGCGAGGTCCTGGAATATGTCGAGGGTGGACCGGCACTCGCCCACCGGCGGTATGGCCGGCTCGGCGATCTGTATGTAGTTGTGGCCGTACGCCCTGTAGATGTCCTTCATCTCCAGGAAGCTCGCTCCCGGCAGGACGATGTCGGCGTATCTGGCCGTGTCGGTCATGTACAATTCCTGAACGACGGTGAAGAGATCGTCGCGGGCCAGTCCTTCCAGCACCTTCCTGGATTGCGGCGCCACTGCGGCCGGGTTGGACTGGTAGACGTGGAGCAGTTTGACAGGCGGATTGTCCAGCGTGGTCAGGGCGTTGCCAAGCTCCACCATATTGACGACCCGGGTGCCGGCAGGCCGCAGATCGGGACGGGTAAGACTTTGGATATTGGACGGCGCGCCGCCGAGGCTCCGTGTGATACCGCCGCCGGGTTTGGCAAAGGCGTTCACCAACGCCGGCAACAGGGCGATGGCGCGCATGGCCATGCCGCCGCGGAGCTGGCGGGCCGGCCCCCAGCCGGTGCGGATATACGGCGCCGTGGCGGAGCCGTAGCCCGTGGCGAGCTCCACGATGTGCGATTCTTCGATGCCGCATATCTCCGCCGCCCGGGAGGGCGGGTACTCCGCCGCTTTTTCCTGGAGCGCTTTGAAGCCCACGGTCCTTTCCGCGATAAAGCCACTGTCCACCATGTCCTCCTGGATAAGGACGTGCATTATGGCCAGGGCCAGGGCCGCGTCGGTGCCGGGGCGGAGCATCAGGTGCATGTCCGCGGCCCTCGCGGTTTTGTTGCGGTATGGATCGATGACCACGATTGTCGCCCCGTTCCTGCGGGCGCTCAGAAAGTGGGGCCAGGCGTGGACGTTGGTAGTCAGGGTGTTGCTGCCCCAGATGATGATGAAATCGGACTGGCCGGCCTGCTGGATCTCGGTGCTGGGTCCCTTGCCCAGGCTGGCCTGGAAACCGGCCGTAGCCGCCGGACCGCATATGGTGTAGCCGAGGCCGCTTGCGCCCAGCTTGTTGAAGAAGGCATGGCCGGCGTTGCGGTGGATGATTCCCATGTGGCCGGCGTACGAGTAGGGCAGGATGGCTTCCGGGCCGTGCTCCGCGGCCACGGACTGCATCCGTTCAGCCACTTCGCCCAGGGCCTCGTCCCAGCTCATACGGCTGAACCGGCCGCTGCCCTTGGGACCGGTCCGCCTCAGGGGCGTGGTTATCCGCGCCTCGCCGTGCACATGTTCCGGAAAGGAGGCTGCCTTCCTGCAGATGAAGCCGTTGGTATAGGGATGGTCGGGATCACCCTTGACCGCGGTGACGCGTCCGTTTTCCACATGGACCAGAAGGCCGCAGGTGTCCGGGCAATCTTTGGTGCATACCGCTCGCTTCCACATGGGAGTTTCTCCATGAAAAAAAGATCCGGGGAGCCATGCTCTCTGGCTGGGAGTGTGGGGACAGCGTCCCTCAAGCCCGTGGGCGAGGTCAAGCCCTTGTGTGGGGGTGTTCTACTCCCGCACGAGCACGGCGGCGCCCGCGGCGAGGAGCACGCCGGCCGAGGAGCGTCGCACCCAGCGCATTACCTGCGGTCTGCGGGCCAGGGAGCCCATGCGCGCGGCGAGCTGGGCGTAGCAGAAGGCGTTGGCGAAGGCGAGCAGGAGGAACGTGCCGCCAAGGAGAGCTATCTGCTGGGCGAGAGGCTCGGTGTGCGTTACGAATTGCGGCAGAAACGCCGTGAAGAATATGATGCCCTTGGGATTGGTGGCCGTGACGGCGTAAGCGTGGCCGGCGGCCCGGCGCAGAGACACGGCGGGGGCGACCGGGAGCGCCGCATTTTTTTCTGCGGACCACTCATGCGTGGAAGCGCTGCGCCATATCGTGAGGCCAAGGAAAATGAGGTAGAACGCTCCGAGCCACTTGAGGGCCGTGAACAGCACGGAGGACGCGGCGAGCACGGCGCTGACCCCAAGAAGGGAGAAGGCCATGGCGGTGGCGTCGCCGAGAACCACACCGGCTGCCGTGGCCAGGGCTATGCGCCGTCCATGGGCCAAGCCGTAGCTGGTGACCAGCATGACGGTAGGGCCCGGGACCACGAGCACCACGATGGTGGCGGTGAGATAGGCAAGGTACGCGCTGAGTTCCATGGTGCGATAGGCATATGCGAAGGTAGGGCAAACGGCAAGCCGGGTGCGTCTGGTGCTGAAGACGTGTTCCCGCCGATATCCGGTGGTGTCATTCCATTAAATTTGTCTTTCAAGTAGCCGAAAGCTCCTCCGGCATACCCAGAAACTGACGGCGCATGTGTCCCTGTGGGAAAGGCTGACGAAATGAAATCCATGGCTTGTGATGTATAGCTTGTGGCCATGATTGCGTATGGATGAGCTCTTCCACAGCGACTCCTCCAAACAACTCCAACCGACAACGCTTCAAGCGCAATCGCGGAGTCCAGCAGCGGTCCGGCGATCGGGTGGCTGCGCACTTCGCGTATGGCGTGGTGCGTCTCGGTCGCCATGTCGCCCCAGCGGTCCATGATCTTCCGCGTAGGCCCATATGTTCGTGCGAGTTGGGCCGTGCTGTCCGGAACAGGCTTCAGCGTGCATTTGCAGTTTGGGTGTGGCCGGTCCGGGATGTCGCTGTAGAAATACTTCCGGCCGTCGCGGGTCGTGCAGTCGACGCATGCGCCTGGGTTTGCTTTCCAGCGCCAGAGCGTCAACGGATTATTGATATAGCGCTCCTTCTAGGCAACTCAACAAGGGCGCGTCTGCGTTCTGTTTCGGCATGTCATCCCCCGCTGTATGGCGTGGTGCTTTGGATGACTGTACCCCAGGCGGCCCATGTGTATGGTCCGAAATGTTTCCGGTCTGAATCGAAGAATGCATGCAGTCCGGAGGAGGGGCCGAGCCCTTTGCAGCCTGCGTAAGCCAGAGCGCCGCAGTTATTGCACATTCCTGCGCTGGCCCAGAAACAGGGCCACGAAGACGTCCAGACGGCTGGTCAGCGCGGCTGTGGTTTCAAAGCGAAATGCGCCGGCGATGTTGGCGGGTTTGATCTTGTATTCGCCGGCCTTGGATACGGGCCAGGCTTTGCGGCGCAGCATGGCCTCGACTTCCACGCGCGGCAAACACCAGCCGCGTCCCGGACCATCCAGCAGGAGCAGGGCGTAAGGTTCATCGGCAAGGGTCGAAAGTGCGCGCTGCTTGACCCCCCAGAACGGTACGCGCAGCCGGCTCGTGCGGACAAGGCACCAGAGCCTGCCCCGGTAGAGCAGGGCGCTGCCCGGCGCGAGCCGTTCCAGGCGGCCGCGGCCAGTGTAAAGAGCGCGGGGCGCGATGGCGTCGCATCCCAGCCAGCGCAGGGAGCGCGCAGGGCCGGTGGTTTGTGGGGAGATCATGCTGGTTTCCGGCCGCCCCGCGCGGGAGCAATGCTCCCGACACCCGGATCATGGGGCGCAAACATCATCCGGCATGCCAGAAACACGGCCTAAAACTCTCCGGTCACGTAGGCTGTCTTCAGGACGGTGGCGAACCTTTCGTCGTAGCGCTTGTCCTGGGCCAGGGCCTTGGCAGCGGCCAGGGGCTCCATGGCCTCGGCGTAAGGCCGCGTGGTGATCATGGCGCAGAAGGAGTCCACCACGGCGCAGAGCTTGCCGAGCTTGGATATCTCGTTCTCTTTTGTTTTGCGTGGGTAGCCTGAGCCGTCGAA
>JBMCLC010000061.1:0-7379 GCA_048614715.1 Oceanidesulfovibrio sp. | reverse complement strand
CGGTGGAGCAAATCAAGCGCGCCAAGACCATGGGCGCCGACGAGGAAGCGGAGCGGATATTCACCCGCGAGATGATTCCCAGCGCGCAGCAGGTGTTCGGTCTCTTCGAGACCCTGCGTGGCGAAGCAGAGGAGTCCCAGAATGTTTTCGACGACATGACCGCGTTGCTCCTGGGTGAAGCCAGGCAGGAAACGAACCAGCTTATCGAGGTTATCGAAAAACTCGTCGCAATCAACGAGAATGTTGCCCATGAAGCCGTGGAGCAGGCCAAAGGGGAAAGCGCGCAAGGCATGGTCATGGCCTCTGCCGGCATGGGCATCGGCGTTGTCATCGCCCTGGCCCTGGGCATCATCCTCACCCGCGCTATCACCCGGCCAGTGGCCAAGGGCGTGCGGTTCGCAGAGGCCATGGCGGAAGGCGACTTCACCCGCGAGTTGGACATCAACCAGAAGGATGAGATTGGCGTGCTCGCCGCGTCGCTCAACAACATGGTCTTCCGGCTCCGTGAAATCGTGGTCGAGGTCCAGTCCGCCTCGGACAACGTGGCCTCCGGCAGCGAGGAACTGTCGGCCTCCTCGGAGAATCTTTCCCAGGGCGCCACGGAGCAGGCCGCCAGCGTGGAAGAGGTCTCATCCTCCATGGAGCAGATGACCGCCAACATCCGCCAGAACGCGGAAAACGCCAAGCAGACCGAGGACATAGCCACCAGGGCCTCCACCGACGCCCAGGAAGGCGGCGCCGCCGTGAACCAGGCCGTGGATGCCATGAAGAACATTGCGGAGAAGATTTCCATCATCGAGGAGATCGCCCGGCAAACCAACCTGCTGGCTCTCAACGCCGCCATCGAGGCGGCCCGTGCAGGCGAGCACGGCAAGGGCTTCGCCGTGGTCGCCGCCGAGGTGCGCAAGCTGGCCGAGCGCAGCGGCGCAGCGGCCCAGGAGATCAGCGAGCTTTCCACGAACACCGTGGGCGTGGCGGAACGGGCCGGCAAGATGTTCGCGGACCTCGTGCCGGAAATCCAGCGCAACGCCCAGCTCGTTCAGGAAATCGCGGCGTCCTGCGCCGAACAGGACGCCGGCGCCGAACAGATCAACAAGGCCGTCCAACAGCTCGACCAGGTTATCCAGCAGAACGCCTCTGCCGCCGAGGAAATGGCCTCCACGTCCGAGGAGCTTTCCAGTCAGGCAGAGCATCTGCAGAGCGCCATGGCCTTCTTCCGTGTCGATCTTTCCGGCAACGGAAACCTGCGCGCGGCCGCCAGAAGGACCGTGAGCGCGGCTCCGTCCCCCGGCCAGACGGGTCGTGCAGCAAAGCCCAAGGCGGTGACCAGCGGCAAATCCAGCTATGCCCTGGACATGCCCGAGGGCGAGGACGACAACGATTTCGAGCGCTATTAGAGCATCGCAAGATCGAAAAGGTTCAGGTGGTCTTGTGTATTCGTCTGGAACAATTGGAAGTTGCTTCAGATGGGAGTTTTGCTTCACGATGAAAAAGCATTAACGAGGTGCGCCCATGGCAATCGATCAGACCAATCAGTATTTGACGTTCACACTAGACGAGAGCCTTTTCGCGCTGTCCATAGACAAGGTCCGAGAAGTCCTGGAGCTTTCGCGCATAACGCGCATTCCGCGAATGCCCGGCTTCCTCCGGGGAGTCATCAATGTGCGCGGCCACGCCGTGCCCGTGGCCGACATGCGGCAGAAGTTCGAGCTGCCCGAGGCGAACGATACGGTGGATACCTGCATCATCATCGTGGATGTGGCAGTGGAGGGCGAACGCTCCACCATAGGCGCGCTGGTGGATGCGGTGAACGAGGTTGCGGAACTGCCCGATGACGCCGTGGAGGCGCCGCCCCGCATGGGGCTTGCCGTGAACGCAGCGTTCATCCGCGGCATGGCGCGCCGGAACGATGATTTCGTGATGATCCTCGACGTGGACAAGATATTCTCCAGCGAGGAGGTCGCCGCCATGGGCGAAGCCGGCATCCTGCCGGAAAACGAGTCCGAGGAGGCTGTCGCATGAACCGCGAGTTGAGACAGGGCATGCTGATCGTGGTTCTTGCGAGCGGCCTCCTGCTGGCCGCCGGATTCGCCGCGGCCCAGGAGCAGCTCCTGCCGCTTTGTCCGGACGGTGCCGTCACCGCCGAAAATCCGCTGCCCAATGGCCGGGCGCAGACGGTGCGGTGCTCCGGTTCCGTACAGGCCGTGTACGACCACTACCGGGCCGCCATGCAGCGCGCCGGATACGATCTTGTGGTGGAAGCCATAGAGCCGGACCGCGGCGGCCTTGCCGGAGTCGCCAAGGCAGGGGAGCGTATGTCCGTGACCATCTCGGCCAAGGACGGCGGCGTGGAGGCCGTCATCGACCAGACAGACTCCTGACGACGATACGGCCGGGAGCGGGAACTCCACCCGCAATTCATCGACACAAGGCGGCGCTTTTTCGGGCGTCGCCTTTTCTGTTTTGGAGCATCTCGTACGCGCAAAGCCAGGAGGCTCTTTCAGAGCGGAAATCCGTTTCAAAGCGAAAAAGCGCTACATGATCCAGGTCGCCAGCGGAAAACAGGACGATGAACATGGCCGTGCTCGTGAGCCAGCCGGCATTGGCCAGATCGAGGTCGAAGCCGTAGATGGCCGGAGGTATGGTGGCCATAAAAGCCCAGCGAGCTGAACAGGATGCCGGCGGCGATGGCCGCCAGGGGCACGGCCGCCGAGGAGAAATCCTTGAGCAGCGAGGCGTCGGGGCGGGGAACGCCGCTTCCGCCCCGGCCGATCTTGGCCGAAAGAGGGAAACCCTATGGCGAAGAACAAGATGGGCACGAAGGCGTTGAAAAGCTGCGAGGCGTAGAAGCCGTCGTCCCCGAGCAGCACGAAGCAGATGAATCCGCCCAGAATGCCGAAGCTGGAGAACATTCCGCAGACGAACAGGGAGCCGGCTTTGTCTTGGCGAGTCTGCTGGCGCGGCGCAGACCCTCTGGCGTGGGCCGGCCCAGGCGCAGGGGCAAAACACGAAAAAGTTAGCCTGCCACCATGCTGCCGCCCGTGACGAGCAGAATGAAAATGAGTAGCGACATCTCCTCAGCATATCCCCGAGGCAACACGAGGTCCAACGGGAAGAGACGATGCGGGAACGAAGCGTATTTGCGCCGAACTTGTAAGCGGTTCGCCGGCTGTGATAACGTCTATACCGTGCGGGCGATCGACTCCGGCGTCGGCCGTTTCCGCCCATCCATGGGGCTCCGCGACAGTCCGCGCGATTCTTGCGCCCGGGAGGCCCCGAGAAGAAACATTGAACGGACGAGACATGCGAATCGGACCATATCCAACTTCCGCCGGCTCGTGGCGTTTCCCCCTGTGGGCGCCGCGTGCAGATTCCGTGGATCTGCTTGTGGGCCACGACCCCGGAACGCTCAATACGACCGTGCCGATGCAGGCCGTCGGGAAGGGTTACTGGCTGGCCGAGACCGACCGCGCAAGACCGGGCAGCCGCTATCGGTTCCGGCTCACCTATCCGGACGGCTCCTCTGTGGATCGCGCCGACCCTGCCTCCCATTTGCAACTGGAGGACGTGCACGGTCCGTCCACCGTGGTGGACCACGAAACCCACGTGTGGGAACACGGCCATTTCGCCCCGCCCCTGCTCGAGGAGACGATCATCTATGAGCTGCATGTGGGCGCTTTCACCGCGGAGGGAACGTTCGACGCGGCGGCGGACAAGCTGGACCACCTGACGGATCTCGGCGTGACAGCCGTGGAGATAATGCCGGTGGCGCAGTTTCCGGGTTCGCGAAACTGGGGGTACGACGGGGTCTACCCCTTTGCCGTGCACCCGGCGTATGGCGGGCCGGAGGGACTCAAATGTTTCGTGGATGCATGCCATGGCCGCGGATTCGCCGTGATCCTGGACGTGGTCTACAATCACCTGGGCCCGGAGGGGAACTACCTGCGCGATTTCGGGCCGTACTTCACCTTTGCCTACAAAACGCCGTGGGGCGAGGCCGTGAACTTCGACGGTCCCGGCTCCGACGGCGTGCGCAACTACTTTATCGAGAACGCGCTGCACTGGCTGGACCGCTACCGCATCGACGCCCTGAGGCTGGACGCGACCCACGCCATCTACGACCGCAGGCCCATGCACATCCTGGCCGAGATAGCCGAAGCTGTGGAAAAGCTGGCGGCGCATCGCGGCAGACGCCTCATGGTAATGGCCGAAAGCGACCTGAACGACCCCCGCCTGATCCGACCGCGGTCCGCCGACGGCTTGGGCATGGACGCGGTCTGGTGCGACGATTTCCACCATGCCGTGCACGCCCTGCTTACCGACGAGCGCGAGGGCTACTACATGGACTACGGCCGCGCGCAGGACGTGGCGCGTTCCATGGAGAAGGGCTTCGTCTACACCGGGCAGTACTCGCCGTTCCGCGAGCACGGCCACGGCGCGCCGTGCCCGGAGGCAGACCCGGCGCGATTCATCACCTGCATCCAGAACCACGACCAGGTGGGCAACCGCATGCTCGGCGAGCGGCTTGCCAGCCTGGTGGATTTCGAGTCGTGCAAATGCGCCGCGGCCATGCTGCTGCTCGCGCCGCAGATCCCGATGCTGTTCATGGGCGAGGAATACGCCGAGGATAACCCGTTTCTCTATTTCATCAGCCATCTGGACAGCGGCCTGGTGGAGGCCGTGCGCCAGGGCCGCAAAAAGGAGTTCGCCCACTTCATGGGCGGCGGCGAACCGCCCGATCCCCAGAGCGAGGAGACGTACGCCGCGAGCCGGCTGGACTGGGCCAAGGCCGGCTCGGAACGCGGCCGGACCATGCTGGCGTGGTACAAGGCCCTCATCCGGCTGCGCCGATCCCAGCCGCGACCGGAACCCGGAGAAACGCGGGCCTGCCTGCTCGACTCCGGCGCCGTTTTGCGGTTGGAACGCGGCGCGGAGCTTGTAGCCTTTTACAATTTGGACGATAATATAACGTTTCAGAAACTATCGGCGCACATGCCGCCAGGCGAGTGGAGGACGAGCCTCGACTCCGCCGATCCGTGCTATGCCGGCGCGGGCGTGGGGACAGCCGGACTGGGTCCCAAAGGCGTGCGCGTATACACGAAGGACACATCGCGATGAAAAGATATCTCTGCCTCCACGGCCACTTTTACCAGCCCCCCCGCGAGAACCCGTGGCTCGAAGAGGTGGAGCTCCAGGATTCGGCCAGTCCCTTCCACGACTGGAACCAGCGTATAACAGCCGAATGTTATGGCCCCAACACGGGCGCCCGGATCATAGACGAGGAGGGCCGCATCGCGCGCATAGTGAACAACTACGCGCGTATGAGCTTCAACTTCGGCCCCACGCTGCTGTCCTGGATGGAACGGCACCAGCCCATGGTCTACGAGGCGATCATCGCG
Source organism: Oceanidesulfovibrio sp. (assembly GCA_048614715.1). Lineage (GTDB taxonomy): Bacteria > Desulfobacterota > Desulfovibrionia > Desulfovibrionales > Desulfovibrionaceae > Oceanidesulfovibrio. The sequence goes on along the minus strand of JBMCLC010000061.1, from coordinate 1,980 downwards.
GCGGACCACCAGAGCCGGGATATCTTCAGCGGCCACGGCTCGGCCATAGCCCAGGTCTACAATCACATGATCATGCCCCTGGCCAACGATCGCGACCGCCGCACCCAGGTCTACTGGGGGGTGGAGGACTTCCGGCGCCGTTTCGGCCGCGATCCGGTGGGCATGTGGCTTCCGGAAACCGCCGTGGATCTGCGCACCCTGGACATCCTGCTCGACTACGGCATCAAGTTTACTGTTCTCGCGCCGCGGCAGGCGCACCGCGTGGCAGAGCCCCTGGCTGCGGAATCCGATGCGCCGGCCAAGGGCAAGAAGAAGACACCGGCCAAGGAAAAGGATTGGCTGGACGTGTCCGGCGATCGCATAGACCCCACGCGGCCGTACCGCATCAGCCTGCCCTCAGGGCGGGAGATGGCGCTGTTCTTCTATGACGGACACATCTCCCAGGATCTCGCCTTCGGCGATCTTCTTGACTCGGGTGTGCGGTTCAAGGAGCGTCTGCTCAACGTGTTCAACGACGAGCGCGACTGGCCCCAGATCGTGCATGTGGCCACGGACGGAGAAACCTACGGCCACCACCACAAGCACGGCGAGATGGCCCTGGCCTGGATGTTCGAGGACATCCTCAAGGACCACGAGGTCTCGCTCACCAACTACTCTCAATTTCTGGATATTTACCCGCCCACGGCCGAGGTGGAAATATACGAGAACTCCTCCTGGAGCTGCGTGCATGGGGTTGAGCGGTGGCGCGGCGACTGCGGCTGCAACTCGGGCATGCATTTCGGCTGGAACCAGAAGTGGCGCAAACCGCTGCGCGACGCCATGAACTGGCTGCGCGACAAGAGCGCAGAGGTCTTCGAGCAGCAAGGGCCCAAGTACCTGAAGGATCCCTGGAAAGCGCGCGACGAGTATGTGAAAGTTGTGCTCGACCGCTCCTTCGCTAACGTGAACGCCTTCCTCTCCGAACACACCGTAAGCCCGCTGCCGCCGGAAAAGGTGATCACCGCGCTCAAGCTTTTGGAAATGCAGCGTTACGCCCAGCTCATCTTCACGAGTTGCGCCTGGTTCTTCGACGAGGTCTCGGGCATCGAGACCGTGCAGGTCATGCAGTACGCGGCGCGCACCATCCAGCTGCTCGGCGACCTTACCGGGAAGAACTACGAGGACGCGTACCTGGAGCTTCTGGCGAAGTCGCCCAGCAACGTGTACCCCAACGCCAAGGACTCCTACCTGGAGAACGTCAAGCCGGCGCAGGTGGACCTGCTGCGTGCCGCCGCGCACTTCGCCATGTCCTCATTTTTCGAGGAATACCAGGAGTCTTTCGACTACGCGTGCTATTCCGTGACCCACGAGTATTACAACCGTGTGCCGGCCGGGCGTTTCGGACTGGTCACGGGCAAGGCCCAGGTCACCTCCACGCTCACTCGCGAGACCGTGACCATCGCCTTCGCCGTGCTCCACGCCGGCGACCATAACCTCAACTGCGGCGTGCAGTTCTACGAGGGCTCGGAATCTTTCAACACGCTGGAGAGGGATCTGCGCGTGCCGTTCGAACGCGGCGACCTCACCGGCGCGATCCGCACCATGGACGAGCATTTCGGCAAGAACATCTTCTCGGTCTGGCACCTGTTCAAGGATGAGCAGCGCCGTGTGGTGGACAAGGTGCTGGAGCCCGCCTACCAGCTCGCCGAGGCCGCCTACCTCCAGATCTACGAAGGCAACCAGGCCATGCTCAACTTTCTGAGCTGGCTGCACATTCCCTCGCCCCGCCACTTTTTCGACGCCGCGCAGTTCGTGGTCAACAACGACCTCAAGCAGATGTTCGAGAACGACGAAGTGGACGCGGAGCAGGTGAAGGGGCTGCTCGAACAGCGCGGCCGCTGGAACCTGACCCTCGAGGAGAACGTGGGTCACTACGCCGCGGAATGGCTGAACCGGCGCATGGACGAGTTCGCTCTGCTGCCGGACGACGTGGAGCTGCTG
>JBMCLC010000060.1:0-7380 GCA_048614715.1 Oceanidesulfovibrio sp. | reverse complement strand
GACGAGCCATTCCTGGCCGAACACGAGAGGCACGAGCCACGTGCTGAAGACCGCGAAGAGCGCCAGCGCCGGGCCGATCATCAGGGCCTGGTAGGCCATGCCTTTGCTGGCCACGCGCACCAGTCGCTCCTTGTCCGAGGCGAACTTGGACAACACGCCCAAGGACATGAACCGGGTGACCTGCCGGAGCAGGGAAAGCTGCTGGGTCAAGCGCACCGTCAGGTTCACGATGCCGGCCGCCTCGATGCCCAGAATAGGAGTGACTCCCAGCGGCACGAGCAGCAGTTTCAGGTTGCTCAGCGCCGATGCGCCGGACAGGGTCACTCCGAACTTGAGGGCTGGGAGCAGGTGCTCCTTCTTCACGTTCAGCCTGAGGGGGAAGGGCGCTTTTCTGTAAGCAAGTGCCATCTTGACTATGGAGCCAACGAGTACGCCGATGATCGGCGCCCAGTACGAGGCGCCGGTCAGCACGAGCGTGAGCGACGTGGCGTAGACGCAGAACTGCGCGAGCATCTCGATGCCGCCCACGTAGGCGAACTCCAGATCACGCCGCAAGAGGCTGTTGGAGAATCCGGCCATCATTTCGAACAACAGGGCGAAGGCAATGCAGCGCAAAAGTGGTGTGATTTCTGGTTGTTCAGAAGCCCAGGCCAGGACAGGGGCCATGAACAGCAGCAACAGGACGATAAACGAGCCAAAGATGATCTGGAACGAGGCCAACGTCCTGACCACATCATCCTCCAGCGTTTCCTGCTTGATCATGTAGTCGCCCATGCTGAGGCCGGAGAACCAGAGGATGAAAAAGAAATAGTTGAGCGTAATGGATGCGATTCCGTAATTGACAGGGCCGAGTATCCTGGCAATCACCATGATGTTGGCGAACGACAACCCCATGTACAGGAATTGCCTCAGCGCCAGCACCTTGCCGCCTTTTTTTACTTTGGTCGCAATATCCATTTGGACGTGTCAGAAGTGAATTCGCTGCAAGCGTAGCGTGTTGATGAGAGAGTTCGTTTAACGATCGCGGGGAATGTATTGCGTTTGGTTGTTATTTTGCATGGGTGTTGCGCACACCTGCCAGCCACTATGTTTTCGCCATCTCGCTGTTCAATATCGCACAGATTTGTGCACCAGTCGCCGTAAGAATCTCAGTATTCGGGACGATACCACGTCTTGCGCGCAATTCAACACATTTTCAGCGGTCCGGGGCTTGTATCGGCACATCGCCAAATCCCGATTGGTGGACGCAGGTGGATTCCGGACAGCGCTTGACGGCGCGATCATGCAAAAAAGGCGGAATACCATGTGGAATTCCGCCCTAAGTGTGCCGTGCAAGGGGAGGCGTTCAGCGCGCGATCATCGCCCGCAGCAGGTCGGCGCTGCCTTCCGTGTTGTGGCTCATGGAGTGCATGGCCTCGGCGAAATGGATGAGCTGGTAGATGTCCTTGAAGTCCATGTCCGAGTTGTATATCCCGATGACAACGGAGTTCTTGGCGTGCCCGGTTTTCTTGTGCTGGGCGCGCACTTCGCGGATTTTGTCCTTGGTGCTGTCGCGGTCGTAGTGCTCGCCGTGGAGGAGCCCCACGGTGGCCTCGAGCGCCGGGCGGAGCAGCTTGACCGTGAGCACGGCCTCGGCCACGAGATCGAGCAGACCTTTCTGGAAGTCCTCGGTAATAGTCACCCGGCGCATCAGCAGCCAGTTCATGGCGCGCTGTCCATCGTCCAGGATATTATCCTGCATGCGCGTGTAGTTGAAGAACACAGTCTTGTCCACGGGCATGAACAAACCACGCGGCAAGTGGTTGCGGATGCTCCTTTTTATCTTGTCCGCCTTGTCCTCCAGCTCGTCCACTTCCATGGACAGCTCCTTGAACTCGCGGCATACGCCCCCGCCGGCTATATAACAGACAAGCGATTCCTCGATGGGGTCGCACCCACGGGCGATCGTGTCGTAGTGCTCCAGCAGACTCTTCAGCGGGGAGCGCGGAGAAACCAGTCCGAAAAACGGTATGCGCAACGACATGGAAGCCTCCTCACGACCGGCGGCGGCCGAGATCAATTCAAACTAGGTCAAAGTCCATCTGAGTATCTGAAAAATGACGATGCTCGTAAATGCCGCAATGGGCACGGTGAGCACCCAGTATAGCACAATCTTGCCGAGCACGCGGAAATCCACGGCCGCGAACCCACGCGCCAGGCCCACGCCCACTACGGAACCCACCGCCGCGTGCGTGGTGGACACCGGCATGCCCATGGACGACGCCGCCAGAACCGTGGTCGCTGCGCCGAAGTCCACGGCGAAGCCGCGGGTGTTGGTCAGGGTGGTGATGCGCTCGCCTACGGTGGCGATGACCCGGCGGCCCATCAGGGCGATGCCCAGTGCGATGCCGGCGCCGCCGATGATGAGCAGGAACAGGGGAACGTCCGCCTTGGGCAGGAGTTCGTGATGCCTGGCGATCATGAAGATCGCGGCTACCGGGCCTATGGCGTTGGCCACGTCGTTGGCGCCCTGGGATACGGCCACGTAGCAGGACGTGCCTATCTGCATGCGTCGGAAAATTCCTTCAACACCGTCCACATCGCTACTGAGCCTGGTGCACAGCCTATTTATGGCGTATTGCGCGGGCGCCCACGCCGCCACGCAGGCCGCGAGGATGAAGACGAAGCGGACCAAGAACGACAGTTCCAGGGATTTGCCAACGGGTGTCTTGTACATGAAGGACATGCCAAGCAGGAACACGGTGAGCGCCACCCAGCGGGGAGCCCATATCCGTGCGCGCTCCAGCAGGTCCGGCTTGGCGAGAATGCGCGATCGAATGAGCCTGAAGACCCCGTAGGCTATGAGTCCGCCGAAAAACGGCGAAATGATCCACGAAAGCACCACGCCGACCATGGTCCCCCAGTTGACCACGCCGGGCCCGCCGGCCACAATGCCGAAGCCCAGAATGGAGCCCACGATGGAATGCGTGGACGAAACCGGCAGCGACGTGAGCGTGGCGATGAGCACCCAGAGCCCGGCGGATACGAGCGCCGCGAACATGCCCAGCATGATGATCGTAGGGTCCTCGATGATCGAGGGATTGATGATGCCCTTGCTGATGGTCGCGGTGACCTGGGAGCCGAGAAAAACCGCACCGACGAAGTTGAGAATGCCCGCGATGTAGACCGCCTGTTTGACGGTGATCGCCCGGGCGCCAACGGCCGAAGCCATGGAGTTGGCAACGTCGTTGGCCCCCAGGTTGAAGGCCATGAGCAGTCCCGCGCCGACGGAAAGGACGAGAAAGATGTCGAATAGCATGGGCCGGTGTATTGCGCCGATTCGTTGAAAGTATGTGTGGAAAGGGATAAGTTTCGGAAGGAATCGATTCCGGGACCGAAACCAGGAATCTGCTACATCCCACACATAATCCGGTCAATAAAAATTTGGGACCAACCCAACAAAAGGTTATGAATATGTCTATGTACTCGTTCCGTTCCAAAATATTCGTCACATTCCTTTTCCTGGTCCTGGCGTTCATGGTGCTCACCGTTCTTCTCTATGGCCAGCGGCTGGAAACCCAGCTCCATGAGGAAACGGTGCTACACGCCAAGCGCAATCTCGAGTTGGTGGACATGTTGCTGGAGGACCGCCGTGCAAGCGGCGCCGAGGGCAGTCTGGACGCCTGGGCCACGCGGGTCGGCTCGCGCCTGGGATTCCGCATCACCTACATGGAGAACGGCCGCGTGCTGGCCGACTCCAACGTGCCGCGCGATGAAGTGCCGAACATGGAAGACCACTCCGACAGGCCGGAGGTGATCGAGGCCATGGAGCAGGGCGTGGGGATCGCAACACGCCACAGCGACACCCTGGACAAGGACCTCATCTACGCGGCCAAGCGCGTGCCGGGAGGCGTTCTGCGGCTGGCCACACCCAGTGCGGACGTGGAGGCCCGGCGGTCCGGCATGGTTTCCGCGCTGCTGTGGTCCATGCCGTTGGCTGTGCTCGCTGCCCTGGTCATCGGTTTGTTGTTGTCCCGCTCCCTCTCCCGCTCCATCAGCGAGTTCTCCGCGGCGGCGCGGTCCATCGGCGATGGCCGCTATGGCGATCGTCTGCGCGTGTATCCCGGCAGCGAGTTCAAGCCCCTGGCCGAGGCCGTCAACCGCATGGCCTCGGACATTCAGCAGCATATACAGAGGCTGCACGAAGAGCAGGGACAACGGGCCGCGCTCTTCGACTCCCTGAGCGAGGGCGTGCTCATAGTGGACGGCGCCGGGCTCATCCAGGACTGGAATCCGGCCTTCGAGAACATGGTGGCGGGCGAAACGTTGCGGCAGGGCAGGAGTCTGATCGAGGTCATTCTGGAGCCGCGGCTGCAGCAGCTTGTGGAGGATGTCATCAAGGACCCGGAATACGAAGGGGCGCGGATGCTGAGCTTCCGCTACGGGATGCGCGATCTCGAACTCATGGTGGAACCGTTCCAGGACGACGCTGGACTGCGCAAGATCGTGATAGTGGTGCGGGACGTGACCGAGCTGCGCCGACTGGAGGTCATCCGCAGCGATTTCGTGGCCAACGTCTCCCACGAGTTGCGCACTCCGCTGACCAATATCCGCGGCTATGCCGAAACACTCCAGGGAATGGAGGGGCTGCCCGATTCCTGTGACCGGTTCCTGGCCGTCATTCTCAAGAACATCGGCCAGATGACCCGCGTTGTGTCCGATCTGCTCCAGCTTACCCGGCTGGAGCACAAGGGCAGCGCCATCGAGTTTGCGCCAGTGCACGCGCCCACCGCGCTGAACGACGCCATGTCCACGCTGGAATATGCAGCGAGGGAAAAAGACGTTCGCTTCGAGATCGACATCGCACCTGAGGCGGAAAACGTCCTGAGCGACAGGCAGGGGCTGGAGACAGTGTTCCGCAATCTGCTGGACAACGCCATCCGCCATAGTCCGGAGGGCAAGACAGTGAACGTGACCGGCGTTCGCGAGGGCGATGTCTGCGTCTTCACGGTCCGTGACCATGGCCCCGGCGTGCCAAGGGGCCACGAAACCCGGATTTTCGAACGCTTTTACCGCGCGCCGGAAGTGCGCAATGTCCATCGCGGCGGCTCCGGACTCGGCCTCGCCCTGTGCCAGCATACCCTGCGGGCGCACGGCGGAACCATCGAAGTGCTCGCGCCGGAAGAAGGAATCGGCGCGGTATTCCGCTTCACGCTTCAGGCGGCTTCGAAAGGGGAAGGAGGCGATTCCCAGCTGTAGAGAAGCACACGGCCGGAGGTCAGCCAGTGGAGCCGGGAGCGGCAACCGCGGCATCAGGCCTCGGCGCTGTCCTCCGGCACGTCATCCTCTCTGCAATCGAGGAGGGTGAACGATCCGTCATCCGCGGTCTGGGCGCGTCCCGTTTCGAGAATCCGGGCGATCACCGTGTGCAGCTCATCGAACTCCACGGGCTTGGCCAGGTAACCGTCCATGCCGGCCTCCATGAACCGCTTCCTGTCGCCCACCATGGCGCAGGCGGTGAGCGCTATGATCGGCACGTCGCGGGCGTTCGCTCCCGCCTCTCCGCGGCGTATGGCCCTGGTGGCGGAAACACCATCCAAAATCGGCATCTGCACGTCCATGAGCACGCAATCCACGGGCTGCCGGGCCAGGATCTGAAGGGCTTCCTGGCCGTTGCTGGCCTTCAGGACGCCGTACCCGAACTTCTCCACCATCTTGCCGAGTGCAAAGAGGCTTACGGAGTCGTCCTCCACAATAAGGATGGTCTGCCTGGCGTACGGCTGGCGGAGCTCCCGCGGCTGGTCGTGGCACCCCTTCACGCGCTCAGGGACCTCGAAGGGAATGGAGATGTAGAAAGTCGTACCCTGGTCAGGGGCGTTGTCGATAGCCATTTCGCCGCCCATCATGCGCACCAGGCGGCGCACGATGGACAACCCGAGTCCAGCGCCCTGGTGCTTTCTGATGTAGGAACTCTCCGCCTGGACGAATGGCTCGAAAATGGAGTTGAGTGTTTCGTCCGTAATGCCGGGCCCTGAATCGTGCACCGAGAACAGAACATGCATGCTGGACGTGCCAGAATGGTTTAGAGGGAATGCATCAACAAGAACTCCGCCCTGTTCAGTGAATTTGATTGCGTTGCCAACAATATTGAACAGAACTTGCCGTAATCGTGTTTCATCACCAAGAAGATATTGTGGCATGTGCTCATGCACGTTGAATCGCAGTTCAATGTTTTTTTCTCGAGCCGCCAAGTCAAAAACGTCCATGACAGAGTTTTTCAACTCCTCAATCTTGAAAATGTTTTCCTGGAGATTGAGCTTTCCTGCCTCTATTCTTGAAAGGTCGAGAATGTCGGAGAGTAGTCCGGTCAAGCGTTTGGACGATTTGATAGCCGTGTTCGCATATTCGAGCTGTTCACTGGTAAGTTCCGTTGTTACCAGCAATTGCAGCATGCCCAATATGCCGTTCAACGGAGTCCGTATCTCATGGCTCATGTTTGCCAGGAACTCGGATTTCGCAAGCGTAGCCGCTTCGGCCATATCCTTGGCTCTCTTGAGTTGCTCTTCGCTTTCCCGGAGGTTTTCTTCCACCTTCTTGCGGTGCACAACTTCCTCGCGCAGGCGCGAGGTCGCTTCGCCGAGCTCGAATGCCTGACGCTCCGCCTGGAGCAATTGTTCATTGATGGCGGACTCATAGTACTGGAAGCGCAGCATGTCGATCTGACGCTGGATGATCCTGTGGTGCGTCTGCACGAGGTTGGGGTCGGCCGCGTCGCCTCGGGCAACGTCCACGGGAAAGGAGGCGAAGACGCTCCTGGAAAAGGCTTCCTCCAGTTGCGCCAGTTTCGCATGGGCGCCCCAATGGCCGAAGCAGCTATACGCCTGCTGCCAATAGGTGAGGGCCACCTGGTTGTTGCCGAGCATTCTCCAGAACTCCGCCGCACGTTCGTTGGCCAGTCCTTCCCATTGGATGAACCCCTCGGCGCCGGCGTGCTTCACGGCCTGCTCATAGAGCGTCATCGCCTGGTGGGCCTCGCCGCTGATGCGCGCCATTTCCGCGCTGGCGAGCAGGTATTTGTGCTCGAAATTGGCCGGATTATGCGCGGCCCATGAGCGCAGCTTCTCGAACGAGCTATTGAGCTCTTCGTCCCAGCCACGCCGTTTCTCCGCATCCGCTTGGTGATAGAGGCCGGTCAGCACGAGCAGCTTGGCGAACAGGTGCTCCGGCCAGGGCAGCAGCCCTTGCGTGCCGGTGGTGTAGATGATTGGGTCGGTTTCCTCGGCCAGGGCCTCGACCAGTTCCTCCGCGAACCTTGGCCCGGCATGGCGGAGGATATCCACCAGTGCTCCCACCTTGTCCACGCCATAGGCCAGGATGGCCTCGGAAATCAGGTTCACATTC
>JBMCLC010000059.1:0-7403 GCA_048614715.1 Oceanidesulfovibrio sp. | reverse complement strand
CCCCTTCCGGAAAGGGCGAGGTCGTTCGCGGCGCGGCGATGATGGTGCTGCGATTCCACAAAGTCCAGCCGCCCAGCGGCGACGCGGGTGGCGATTCCCCGAATTCCAGCGGCCGGCCCTTGACCGGGGGTAGGGCATCCGCGATAAGCGCGGCCCGACGGTGCTCGGCGATGGAGGTGAGAGACCAGTTGCGCTGGATGGCCTTGAGCGCCCTCGCGCCTTCCGTGATGGAACCGAAAGGGATGCGCCAGGGATCGAGCCAGGCGTTCTGCGCCCAGGCCATGGGCCGGCAGGGGCCGGGTGCGAACACGAGCCGGCCGCGAGCCCACATGGAGCGGATAGCCTCCGGGTCCGCAGACTCCAGCTCGCTGCGTACCTCGCTTTCGAGTTGCGCCTCGAATCCCGGCGCCGCAAGATGTATGGTGCCGCCGAGCGACTGGCCGGCGTCATCGACTGTTTCGTTCATCCATCGGATGTACCGGGGGCGGTGCACCATGGCAAGTTGCGGACCGTGCTTGCGGGTGCGCGCCGAATGATTAGAATAAGAAATTGGGTGTCAGCTCGAACCATCAGGCAGCAATTATATGGATGACTTGTACGAACAGTTCCGCATCCTCGTCGTGGAGGACGATCCCCACTCCCTCGACGAGCTGGAACGGGCGCTTTCCGGGCCTGGCCACATGATAACCACGTGCCAGGAGACCGACTGCGCGCTCGATCTGGTGGAGCGCGAAGCCTTCGACCTGGTGATGACCGACCTGCACACGGGCGGCCGCGGCGAACTCACACTGCTTGCCCGCGTCAAATCCCACCATCCCGAGACCGAAGTGGTGATCATAACAGGGTCCAGTTCTGTGGAGCGGGCCGTGGAAGCCATGAAGCGCGGGGCCCTGCATTACCTGACCAAGCCGTACTCCCAGGAAGAGGTCCGGGTGCTTGTGGAACGCGTGAAGGAAAAGCGGATCGTGCGCGAGGAGCTCGAAGAGCTGCGATCCTACGTGCGCAACCGGCAGGGACCGCGGCTCATCGGCAAGAGCCCGCAGGTGCAGGAGCTGAAACGCCACATCGTGCGGGTGGCGCCGCTGGACTGCACGGTGCTCATCACAGGCGAGACCGGCACGGGCAAGGAGCTGGTCTCCCAGATGATCCACCAGAACTCCAAGCGCGCGGACAAGCGGCAATTCGCCGTGAACTGCGGCTCCCTGAGCGAGGAGCTGCTCTGCAACGAGCTTTTCGGCCACGAGCGGGAGGCCTTCACTGGCGCGCAACGCACCACCAAAGGCATCTTCGAGTCCCTGGACGGCGGCACGGTTTTGCTCGACGAGATCGGAGAGATGCCCATGTCCGCCCAGGTGCAGCTACTGCGCGTGCTGCAGGAAAAAAAAGTGGTGCGCGTGGGCGGCACCGAGGAAATCCCTGTGGACGTGCGCATCCTGGCCGCCACGCACCGACGCCTGGAAGACGAGGTGGCGGCCGGCCGTTTCCGCGAGGACCTCTACTACCGACTCAACGTCTTTATCATGAAGATACCGCCCCTGCGCGAACGCGCCGATGATATCCCCCTGTTCTGCAATTACTTTCTGGAACGCTACGCCAAGGATTACGAGAAGCCGGTAAAGCGCCTGTCCAAAGAAGTCCTGGACCTGCTCACCTGCCATCCGTTCCCGGGCAACGTGCGGGAGCTCAAGAACATCATCGAGCGGGCGGTCATCCTGTCCGACGGCGCGGTGGTGGAGCGCAGCCACCTGCCGGTGCGGCTCCGGGAGCAGAGCGCGTCCTGCGACGCAACCGGCGACAACCTGAAGAGCCTAGCGGAAGTGGAGGAACAGCATATCCGCCTGGTGCTGCAGAAGGTGGAAGGCAACAAATCCAAGGCAGCGCAGTTTCTGGGCATCGACAGGACATCCTTGTGGAGGAAGATGAAACGGATGGGGCTGAATGGGGATGCATATCGCAACACTGATGCATAGTGCATCAAACAAGATGTAATATGCTGAATTTACAACGAGATCGATATGTGCCTCACTTCACTTGATGCAAAGTGCAACAGGTGAGTATATACACAAGCAGCTCGGTATGGAATAATATTGAATTAAATTGGAAGCTTGGGCGTTTTTGCACGGCTTGGCACGGCTCTTGGAGTATACGGGACATCATCCGCATCGAGCGGATGCACGCCATCTCAAGAGAAGGAGTCCATACGTATGTCCCGTTTCATGAAGCGTTTCTTCGCTGTTGTTGAAGATTATGAAATCGCTATCGCTTTTGCCCAGGCGAACGACGCGGAGAGCGCCCGTCGTTTTCTCGGCTAAGGATATTGCAGGCGACGCGCCCGCCTGAGCCCGCAACGTTGCGGGAAACCCCCTTTCACGCCCGGAAGTCGCGGGCGGTCGCGTAAGCTGCCCAAGCCCCGAAAGATGCTCCCAGAGCGGACGCGTCTTCCGGGGCTTTTTTCATGCGGCGAGGGGCGCTGTCCGGTCTTTGCGATATTCTTTGCTTCCTGTTTGTTTTCCTGTAGGTAGCGTTAGGTGTTTGTTCTCGCCAATTGCGCGGTCTTTTTCGCATCCTTCCTGCTCTTCCAGGTAGAGCTCGTCGTCTCCAAGGCCGTGCTGCCCGGATTTGGGGGCAGTTATCTCGTCTGGGCGGCCTGCGTCATGTTCTTCCAGGCGGCGCTGTTGGCTGGCTACGGGTGGGCATATTTTCTGGCCAGCCGGTCCGATTCGCGGTTCTGGCCGGCGCTGCACGCCCTGTTCTGCATCGCGCCGCTGGCTCTTTTTCCTGTCGATCCGGCAATTCTCGCCCGGCCCAGCTATGGTCTGGCCCATGTGCTGGACATTTCATGGATGCTTCTGCGTACGGTGGGTCCAGGGTTCCTGGTGCTGGCGGCCATGGGGCTGGCCACGCAGCAGCGTGTCGCTCTGTCCGGCCTGGGCAGGCGGGTCAACGCCTATGTGCTGTACGCCACGTCCAATCTCGGTTCGTTCGCCGGTCTGGTGACCTATCCCTTTGTGGTGGAGCCGCTTGTGGGGGTGGGGGCGCAATTCGCTATCTGGCAGTACGGGTTCGGCGCCGCCGTAGTTGTGCACCTGGTAGTGTACTTCGGGTGCCCGTCGCAGCGTTGGGAAGCATCGCCCGAGTCCACAAAATTAGACGGAAGGACGCCGTGGAAGCAACGGCTGACATGGCTTGTGCTCTCGGCCTCTGGGGCGGCCATGTTCCTGTCCGTGACCAATGCGGTAACCATGGACCTGGCTGCGGTGCCCCTGCTGTGGACAGTGCCGCTCGCCTTGTACCTGTTGACCTTCACCCTGGCGTTCCGGACCAGGCCGTGGTGTCCCCAGGCGGTGCGCGACCGCTTCCCCCTGGCCGCGGCCGTGGGCTACTTCCTGTTCCTGCTTATCCAGCAGTCGTACTCCATGCCCGTGCTCGTCATGGGGATTGCGCACGGGGCAGTGCTTTTGTTGGTCTGCACAGTCTGCCATACGGTCTTGTACGAATCGCGGCCCGCGGATCCGGGTCGGCTCGCTTCGTTCTACATGCATATCGCGCTGGGCGGTTTTTTGGGCGGTATGCTGGTCAGTTGGGGTGCGCCGTTGGCAGGGGCGAGCCTGGTGGAATACCCGGCGGCCATCGTGCTTGCCGGCATAGGCCTTGCCCTGAGCGTGTGGAGCCGTGGCGGCGACCCCCTTGGAACAATGCGCTCCGTGGGGGCGCGGATGGTGGGCGCGTTTGTCCTGGCTCTGGCCTGGCCCGCCGCCCTGGACGCCTTCGATTCCGTGGACACCAGCCTCATCGCCGGGGCCGGGGGGCTGCTGCTCGCCCTGTTGCTGTACAAGCTGGATCGACGCAGCGCCGCCGTGGCCTTGATAGGTGTGGCCGTGATCCTGGCGGTGCAGGCGCGCGACCTTTACGGTCCGGCCGGCGGCTACCTCATGCGGCTGCGCAATTTCTATGGCATTTACAAGGTGTACGACGAGGACGGAACCCGATACCTGCGGCACGGCACCACCCTGCACGGCATGCAGCATCTGGCCCCTGACAGGCGCGCCGTCCCGTTGGCCTATTACCATCCGACCACCCCGGTTGGAGCGCTCTTCGAGCAAGGGGCCGCAACATTGCAGCCGCTCATTCGCAAGGCGCCGGTGGCGATCGTGGGACTCGGGGCCGGCAGCCTTACGAGCTACGCGAAGCCTGGACAGGCGTGGGATATCTTCGAGCTGGACCCGGACAACCTCGGCGTGGCGAGGCAGTACTTCAGTTACCTGGAACAGAGCGCGGGCGAACTGCGGTTCATATTCGGCGATGCGCGGCTCTCCCTGCAGAGCGAACCGGACGGCGCGTACGGGGTGCTCATCGTGGACGCGTTCAACTCGGACTCCATTCCCGTGCACCTGCTGACCCGCGAGGCGCTGGCCGAGTACTTCCGGTGCCTGGCTGCGGACGGGGTGATCGCGCTGCACCTGTCCAACAAGTATCTGGACCTCGTGCCCATCGTGCAGGCGACCGCCGTGGAGCTGGGAAGCCGTGTGCTGGTCAATGCGTATGTCGACAACGTGCACCCGGACGCCCGAGCCTGCGTCTGGGGCGCCTTGACGCGGAACGCCGCCAGCAGGGACGCGCTGGCGCGCATGGGTTGGAAGGACATCACCGGGTTTTCGCCGCAGGTTCAGCCCTGGACGGATGATTACTCGAACATTTTCTCCGCGCTCCGCTAGGTGCGAGGCTCAGTCCCTTTTTACGATGTAGGTGTGGCGCAGATTGTGCTCGTGCCAGAGTTCGTACTGCAGCTGCTTGGCGCCGGACAGGGTTTCCCGCGATCCAATGAGTACGCGGTACCACGTGCCCTCGGCGGTGGGGTGGGGACGGATGAACGCGCCCCGGATGTCCGTCCGCCGCAGGTAGTCGAGCCTCTCCTGAGCGAGCTGTTCGGTATGCCATGTGGATTCAAGCACGTTGTATTCCGTTTGGGCCGTGTCCGTGGCGGATGCGCTCACTTCATCGACCACGGGCGGCGCGTCAGCGCCGTAGTGGTATCCCTTGGCCTGCATGCAATCCTTGATTTCCGCCTGCATGCCGCCCCCGCTCAGGCCACGGCCAGTTTCCAGAAGAAACTTGGCCGTGTCCCGGCAGTGGGACATATCCTGGTCCCACGCCGACACAGGCTTTTTTGGGTGGTAATAGTTGGAGCGGGTGCCGCATCCGGCAAGGACCGCGGCGCATACCAGACAGACTAGGATGAGGGGGCGGTTCGACACGATACTTACTCCAAATAAAGTTTAGAGATTCTTTACAATTATTATCCCGTCTTGTCCCCGGGAACAAGCATTATAAATCGGTTAGATGAATTCCGGACACGGCAGGAATTTTTGGAACACGCCATGTCAGGACGCCTCCATCCCGGAATCCTGGTTATATGCGCGGCGGTTGCGGATCATGCGGATGAGGCTGTCCGCTATCGAGGCGAGCAGAATGGCCGACGCCAGCGACGTGATTTGCGTGGCGTCCTGAGCCGAAACGTAATCCTGCACCAGAAGCACGCCGGCGCAGAAGTGCACGGCGTGGTAAGTCCCAAGCAGCGACCACCCGAACGCTTCCCGGCCCTGCAGCAATTGGGGGCCGCCCGGACAGATCCAGCCCAGAATCACGAGGCTGGCGCCGCGCGCAAAGAGTGAAGCGGTCCAACGTTCGCCTTCCTTGGCCAGCTTGGCGCCCAGCGGCCCGGCAAGGGGTCCCAGCGTGGCGCAGTACAACGCGATGGCCGCGGATTTGATGACGCCATGCGCGAGACTGGGGAAGCTCAACTCGATGCGTGCGGTGATCGCGCGCGCCAGCTCCGCCACGAGATCCGGCCGCGACAGATACTGCTCCGCCTCTTGCAGGGAGCCGTCCAAAACGCTCTTGAGGCCGGCCAGCGAGGGAACGAGCGTGGGGAAGACAAGGACGTAACCGGCCAGAAGGATGAAGCCTACGGGTTTGCGGCCAAGGGAGAGCTGTCCAGCGCCAGGACACAGCCAGCTCATGGCGATGCCCCATGCCGGATGGATCTGGGGCGGATGACCTCCGGCGCGACGCTGGTGCACCGCCGCTTCCACGGCGCCCGCCATGCCCCAGTACCACAGGGCGATAGCGAAAAATGAGGATGCGCCGAGGCCGAACCAGGGCAGGGGCTCTTGCAGAGGCGCGCCGAACGCCAGGTCCATGAGCGCGATGGCCGCGACCGCCAACAGCCAGGCACCCCACAGGAATGCGGCAAGGAAGGCGGTGAAGATGGCAACGCCGCGGATGCGCGCGCCGGCGTACCATTCGCCGAATCCCGGCGCAAGGGCGGCATAGATGAATGCGCGGTGGACGCTGACAGCCTCGTCTGAAGATTGCTCGAAAGAATCGCCGGCCGGCGCGCTCTGGACAGGTCCCCGCGAAAGCAACGTATCGGCTGGGTATCCGGTGTTGTCGGCCATGTGTGGCTGCCTCGGAGTCCGCGCCGTCACTGCTCTTCAGGAGAAAGGCATGCCCGGGAACATGCCGTTTGGATCAGGAAGGCCGGGGATACGGGAGCGATCGGTCGCACCCGGAATTCGTTTGAAGGCGACGGAAGACGTTTGTTCAAGCCGGCGAATAAAAGGCCGGCTTCCTGTTGGGCGGAAGCCGGCCGGGGAGTCGGAATTCCACTAGTATCCGACTTTGGACGTGTCGGTGAAGTGGATTTCGTGCAAATCGATGCCGAGGATGAATCCGATCTCTTCTTTCTGGGTGATTTCGTTGAAGTAGCGCATCTCCACATGCTTCATATTGGTCAAGGCGTAGGCCAGGTCCTGGGATATGACTGCGTGGTACTCCTTGCCATTGGTGCTTATCCAGATGCTCTTGGACAGGGGGTCCTTGCGGATGTAGCGGATGTCCTTCACGGGAACCTGGCTGATGATGCGCTCGTACTCGCAGAGGAAATATCCGATCTGTTTTGTTTTTTTCGGAAAAAAGACATCGCGATACGCAGTGAATTTTTTCTGGACCATGTCGCCGCGTTCGTCCTGGTAAAGGACGTACCCGTGTGCTTCGATCCATTCTTTATCGGCCGCGGCTGCAGGCTGGACGAACAGCAGACACAGCCCCGCGAGCAGGAGCAGAGTTGTCGCAGAAACGCGCTTCATGGATGAATCCTCCTCGGTTTTTTGCGCGTCGGCATACGTCGCATGGTGGCGTCGTAAGCGATCGTGTTGGCGCGCCGGCATCCGGCCAGCAGAATACAGGTCAGTTCGGGCTGCGCTGCAGGATGTGCAGGGGGTTATCCATATCAGGCAGCATGCAATACCATGGTCACCGCATTGTTACAGGGTCTCGCCATGCTCCTGGAGCATGCCGCACAGGAGCAGCTGTCCATGGTGCGGCCCACTCCATGCGCTCGG
>JBMCLC010000058.1:0-7523 GCA_048614715.1 Oceanidesulfovibrio sp. | reverse complement strand
ATATGAAAGGCTGCACGTCCGCGATGCGGTCCTCAGGGTCGGGGTGCGTGGCGGCGAAGTCCGAGCCGCCGGGTTGCAGCCTCGTGTCCATCTCGTGGAGCATGAGGGCCACGGCCGCCGGGTCGTATCCCATGCGCTGCAATATGCGCACGGCGCCGGCGTCGGCGTCCCGCTCGTAGTCGCGGGAGTAGCCGTTTACCACCATGGTCTGCATGATGTCGCCCACGGATTCGCTCAGCAATCCGGTGAGTTGGGAGATTTCTGCGGGTGCAAAATGGCCGGCCGCCTCGGAGCCGATGACACCGAGGGCCTCGGTGGCTCGGGCGGATTTGATGGAACGCAGGGCGTGCTTTTCCGTGACGTGGGTGATTTCATGCGCAAGCACCGCGGCCAGCGCGTCCTCGTTCGGGCAGCAGCGAAGCATGCCGCGGGTGACGAAAATCAGCCCGCCAGGCGCGGCAAAGGCGTTGATCTCCTCGGAGTCGAGAATCAGGAAACGGTAGCCGCCGTAGGTTTGCGGCTGATCGGAGTAAAGCGCCAGGGACTGGCCCACGAGATTGACGTAGCGGTTTGCGTCCTCGTCCGGGTACACGCGGTAGGAGTCCAGCAGCACGGCGCCCACGGCGCGGCCGATATAGTATTCCTGCTCGGGGGTGAAGTCCTCGGCCGATCTGGCAACAGCCACGGCGCTGCGGGCCACGGAGCCGGCGTACTCCGAGCCGGGCGCCGAGACCATGGATGTCATGGAGCCGACCACATCGCCAAGGACCTGTGAATCCTTGCAGGCGGGCAGCAGAAGCAAAGAAGCGAGAAGGGCGGTGTGTATCAACTTCATGGCGCGCACCTCCCCGTGTTAAGACCGCCTTGTTCGATGAATACGGCCAGTTCCTCGGGCGGGTAGCGCAGGGTTTCGGCCCGGTCCACCCATTGATAGCCGCCGTAGGTTTGGCGGAAGCTTGATTCCACCGCCGGATTGAAGCCCTTGCCGGCCAGGGCGAGCTCGTCGCTCGACACGCCTTCCGCGGCCGCGCCGGAGCGCAGGGAGAGCGACCGGTCCGTGACGGCGGATGCGTGCAGCCAGCCGCGTTGTCCGTTGTATTCCACGAGCGTCCAGTCCCCCCGTTCCTCCACGAGCGTGACCGGGCTGCCGTATGGCGCGTTGGCCACAATCGCCGCCAGGAAGGCGGGTTCCTCGTGCAGCGTGGCGTTGCGTATCTGCACGGTGAGGCTTTGTGCGGCGATGGCGAATGAAGCGACGGACAGAATAAGCGCCGCTCCGATGAGGCACAATGGTGATCCACGCATGCGAGTCCTCCTCGTGGCGATTCGCGAAGTACAACGAACAGAGGAAAAAGGCGCGATGCGATACGCCATGATGCGCGTCCCGCCCTTTTTCCATACTCAGTTCTCCTTCGGAAGTGAAGGGCATTTGGATACGCAGGTGCGTTGCGCGCGCAGGAGCCATTCAGAGGCGCGGCGTCTGGGCAGCGTCGCGAAACCATGCCTTGAGCGCGGCGGCGAGGTGCGGGTCGTCGGAATCTCGCGCCTGCTGCATGGCGGCTCGGGCTGCTTCTCGCAACCGTTCCGGCCGGGCGAGTCGGCGTTCGATTTCGTGTGCTCTGTGCTCCGCTTCCGCGGCGCGGGGCGCGTCACCGGTTCTTACGGCCAGCTCCCGGATGGCCCGGAAGCAGTCACGGGAAGGGAGAAACGCAGACCGCCGCACCGCCACGGCGAGGGCGCGCCGCCAGTCCTGCCTTTTGCTGAAGGCGGCTTCCAGAAGGTCGTATCCCATGGGCCAGCATGGTTCCTGCTCCAGCAGGGCGAGGATAGCGTCCGTGTCCGCGGGGACTGTCTCGTCCAATGCGGTGAGTCGTTCAGCCTTGGGCAGCAGAAAGGGGTCGAGCCAGGGGGTGAATCGCAAGGTGTAACCGTCCTCGGCGGCGAGAATGGCCATGTCCGGCGCGAGCAAGCCGGACGCGCGCTGATGGAGCAGGGCGTCGTTGGCGGCTTCCTTGTCGAACCGGCCGGGGCTGGCGTGCTCAGCGTGGATCACGGCAGCGTCGGGCGTCACGGTGAAGCGGTATCCGGAGCAGGCGAGCCTGGCGCAGAGGTCGATGTCCTCCATGCCGTTGACGAAACCCTCGTACAGTCCGCCATGGTCCAGAAACAGCCGTCTGTCCATGCAAAGTGCCGCGGCGGTGACGACCTGCAGCCGCCGGCGCCGCTTCGCCACGGGATGGCGCGCCGGGAACAGGGCGTACAGGTGCACGCATTTGAGGCCATGAGCCACGGCCACGCCAAGGTGCTGGATGCGGGCATCCGGCCCCGCGGAATAGAGGAGCAGCGGGCCCACGCCGGCCAGACTGGGGTCGGCGTCCAGCGCTGCGAGGCAGGCGGGCACGGGGTTGTCGATGAGTTCCGTATCGTTGTTGAGCAGGAATAGCCGCCGCCCGCTGGCGCGCCGCGCTCCCCGGTTCACGGCCGCAGCGAAGCCGCGGTTGGTTTCAGATTCCAGCAGGGAGAATCGTTCGCCGAACAGAGTCGGCCCGAGCGCCAATGCCTCCGCTACGGTCTCGTCCTGAGAGCAGTCGTCCACGAGCACGACCTCGCACTGCTCCGGAGGCACGCGCGCGGCTATGGATTCCAGACACGCGCGGGTGCGCGGCCATTGGCCATAGGCTGGAATGACGAAAGAGACGGGCGGGGCGGACATGGGTGGGATGGCCGATTTATAAGAGTGGTCGGCGCGCCAGGGTCGAACGTTGGCGCAGGGTCAGCAATTGGAACATTCGCCGCGGCCTTTCATGAAAGTTTCGAAGTCGGGAGAGAGGCAGTCCACGGTTCCGCCCATCCGGGACTTGAACTTTTCGGATGGCGGTATCGCAGGAGCCTCCTGGTGGTCGCATTGCGACTGCACCAGCGAGAGCCTCTTGATTTCAGCGGCGCTCTTGTACTCGTACGTGCCGCAATGCTTGCATACGAATCGCGTCGCGCGTCGCGTGCAGTCGCAATCTGTCTTGACGAACTGGTGTTTTCTCATCCGTATGTCACGAGTCCTGTTCGACGTTTCGGATAAGAAACAATGCGCCGACGAGTTCGCCCTGGGCGTCCCGGTATGGCGATACCGAGACGGTGGCGCCGTTTGGGGAGGAGATCGAGGTCGCGGCGCCGGAGGAGTCGGTGAATTCTATGAGAGCCTGCTCGCACTGTTCGTGCAACACTGCGGGAAGCACCTCGCGGAGTCGGCTTCCCTCCAGGCTGCCGTTGGGGCTGAAGCGCTTGGTGAACGGCAGGTTGTAAAGAATGATGTTGGCGTCGAGATCGGTGAGCACGAGCGGGTCCGGCAACGAATCCACGGTCTGGTGCAGCAGGTTGACGTTCACGCTCAGGTTATCCTCGGCGTTCTTGAGCTCCGTAATGTTGACAACGACGCCGACGATGCAGGCAATGTGGCCGTTTGCGTCGGTAATGGCGCGCAGATGTTCGGAAACCCAGAGCAAATCGCCGTCGCGGCCAAGAACCTGACTGCGGATGCTGACGAGTTCGTGCTCCTGCTGAAG
The DNA here is from genome assembly GCA_048614715.1 of Oceanidesulfovibrio sp. GTDB lineage: Bacteria > Desulfobacterota > Desulfovibrionia > Desulfovibrionales > Desulfovibrionaceae > Oceanidesulfovibrio. The sequence continues at coordinate 3,963 of JBMCLC010000058.1, read as the reverse complement.
CCGCTGCAAGATGTGGGGCCAGCGTCCCTGGGCATCGTGATATTGCAGATCGATATTTCGTAGATGGGCGACAACCTCGGCCGGAGAGTCATAACCCAGAATGCGCGCGAAGCTGTTGTTGGCGTCGATCACGCGGCCGTCGGGCGTTGCCTGGTAGATGCCGGCGACTGCGTTGTCGAATAGAGAACGGTACCGCCGCTCACTTTCGCGGAGTCTTTGCTCCATGCGGTGATTCATGACGGCGAGCTGGATGTTCGCGGCGAGCTCGCTCTTATGGATGGGCTTTTGAATGTAACTTGAGGCGATGAACTCCCGGCCGTCCATGGTTTCCTCGGGAGACAGGTTGGTGAGAAGGATGACCGGCAGGTCGTAGTCCGAAGCGATGCGCAAGGCCGCCTCCCTGCCGTCCATCGCGCCTTCGAGCAGGATGTCCATGAGCACCAGTTCGGGTGTGAGTTCCGCGAGGAGTTCCAGGCATTCCTCGGCGCTGGAGACCATGGCGAGGACATCGTGGCCCATTTCCCGGAGGAAGTGTTCCAGTGTTCGTCTGGTGACGGCGTCGTCCTCGACAACGACAAGTGAATACTTGTGCATAGTTATGGAGTCAAGCAGGTATAAAAGTTTCGCTGCGGAGGGGCGTGCCCTCGATATACAGTCCCGAATTGACGATAAGGATGATGACTAGACCAACCATAGCGCGAGTTGGAGGAGATAGGAAGAAGCGATTGTGACAAAAGGAACGCAGTTTGCCAATATGTGAAAGTTTTCGTGCGGATATCGGGCAATTGCTTGTTACTCATTGCGCATTCATGATTAAGTGATTGACTTGCGGGGTAATAACTGTATTGAAGACGCTCCGAAACTATGGACAATACGTGTTGAGATGGGGGGAATCCATGAAAATACGCACAAAAATCAGTCTGCCGCTCATATGTTTTACGATCATTCTTGGCGCGGCAAGCTATTTCATTATCGAAAGCCAGCTCCGAACGCTGACGCAGCGCAGTCTGAAATCCTTGGCCGAGAACAAGGCCGAGGAGTTCAACCTCGCCATATCCATGAGCTCTCGTTCGTCGCTCAAGCTGGCGAGCCTGGCCGCCAGCCGCGAGGGTGTTACTGAAGCGTACCAGGTCGCGCTCTCCGGCGACATCGACGATCCGAACAGCGATTCGGCGCAGCTTGCCCGGGAGATGCTTCGCAACGAGTTCGTCAGGGCAGGCGCCATGGTGGGCCAGAATTTCGATGGCGAGTCGTTGCGCATACATTTCCATCTGCCGAACGGCCGCAGTCTCGTGCGACTGTGGCGGGAGAAGCAAGCGAAGCGGGACGGCGAGTGGGTGGACATCTCCGACGACCTCACCTCCTTTCGGCAAACGGTTCTGGACGTCAACGCCAACCGCCGGGCCGTATCCGGCATCGAGCTCGGACGCGGGGGGTTCGTCATGCGCGGCCTTTCTCCGGTTATCTCAGCGGATGGCAGCCATCTCGGCTCAGTCGAGGCCCTGGAAGACTTCAGTCCCGTGCTGGAAGGCGCGGCCAGCGGCGCCGGGCAGAAGCTCTTCTTGTTCATGAACCAGGACAATCTTTCGATCACCACGCGGTTGCAGGACACGGGCAAGCATCCCGTCATCGATGAGAAGTACGTGTATGTGGCGGGCGCCGGGGAATATGACGTAGACGCCGCCGAGGTGCCCGTGGCGTTGCTCGACGCTGGCCGCGAGACCGTGGCCACGAAACTGGAAGGCAAGACTGCGCTGGCGGCTTTTCCGGTCCGCGACTACCAGGGACGGCAGATCGGTGTGATCGCCTATGCCTCGGACTTCTCGAAGCAGGTTGGGATTATCGACAACACGCTCTGGACGCTGGTCGCTTTGCTGGCAGCAATCCTTATCGTTCCCGGAGTGGTCGGCTATTTCGTCATCGCCCGGTACGTTGTCCGGCCTGTCAACGTGATGATCAGTAAAATCAAGGACATTGCTGAGGACCGGGCCAACCTGCAGGAACGTCTGAACGACACGCAGAACGACGAGATCGGCTCCCTGGCCACGTGGTTCAACCGCCTCATGGGCAAAATCGAAGACATCCTCTGCAATGTTGAAGGATACCAGAACCTGGTGAACGCAGTGCCGGATCCCATATTCGCGGTGGACGACGACTTCAATTTCCTGATCGCGAACACGTCGACCGAGAAATTCCTGGGATGCAGCTCAGAGAAACTCAAGCAACAGAAATGCTACGACAAGTTCCGGACACAGGTCTGCAACACGGAACAGTGCCCCATAGCCATGGCCAAAAAGCTCAACGGCGCGTTCCAAGCCGAAATCATTAACATCGGCTCGGAAGAGAATCCCCACTACATCCAGCCGGTTGGCGACATCCTCAAGGATTGCTACGGCAAGAAAATCGGATACGTGGAAGTCGCGCGCAACGTTTCCGATCTTGTCTCCAAGGATAAGCAGAACCAGGAGTCCATGAAGCGGATCGAGCGGGTGAACGACGAAATAGTCCAGGCCACGGCCGGCATTGCGAGCGCGGCGGATCAGATGGCCGAGCAGTTCAAGATGATCACCGCCGGGGCTGAGGAGCAGTCGAATCGCGCCGGTGAAACGGCCACCGCCATGGAGGAGATGAACGCCACCGTGCTGGAGGTTGCGCAGAGCGCCAGCGATGCGGCGGAGCAGGCCGGCAGCGCCCGTGAACGCGCCGAGGCCGGGGCCGATGTCGTGAATCAGGCTGTGGTCTCCATCGACGAAGTGCGCAAGCAGGCGCTCGCGCTCAAGGACTCCATGGACGAGCTGGGCGGCCAGGTGGAGGGCATTGGCAAGGTGATGGCGGTGATCAACGATATCGCCGACCAGACCAATCTTCTGGCCCTGAATGCGGCCATCGAGGCGGCGCGCGCCGGCGAGGCGGGCAGAGGATTCGCCGTGGTGGCCGACGAGGTGCGCAAGCTGGCCGAAAAGACAATGTCCGCCACGAACGAGGTCGGCTCCGCCATCCGCGAGATTCAGGATGGAGCGCGTCGCAACATGCAGGTTGTGGATGTGGCGGCGAGCGCGGTGGAGCAGTCCGCCGAACTGGCCAACGAGTCCGGCTCGTCGCTCAAACAGATTGTCGAGCTCGTGATCACCACGACGGACCGGGTGCAATCCATCGCCACGGCCGCCGAGCAACAATCGGCAGCGAGCGAGGAAATCAACCAGGCCGTGGTCGAGGTCAATCGCATCGCCCAGGAGACCGCGCACAGCATGGAGCAGGCCAACGACGCGGTTCGCGGACTTCTGGAACAAGCGGAGAGGCTGCGCAGCATCGCGTCTTCGTGAGTGGTGCGGGCCGAACCAGATCAGACCGGCGCATTTAGGAAGAAATGCGCCGGAAGGATGTCGCCTTTGACGCGATTCCAGGATATGATAGCCGCGGAAGTGGGTGGAGCAAACGCATCGGTAGTCCGCAAAGAGCTGTCGAATCAGGATAATCCTTCGTGCGCATAATCGCACATATATCGGATCTTCATTTCGGGGCTGTCCGCGGGGATATCGTGGCCAGCCTTCGCAACGCCCTCATCGATGCCGCGCCCCATGTGGTGGCGGTGAGCGGCGACCTGACCCAGCGCGCGCGAAGCAAGCAGTTCGCGGAGGCCACGTCCTTTCTCGCTTCCCTGCCCTTTCCGCTGCTCACCGTACCCGGCAACCACGACATTCCGCTGTACAACATCTACCACCGCTGGACCAACCCCCTGGCCGGATACCGCCGGGCAGTGGGCGACGTGGCCACGTTCTACGAGGACGGCGAGGTCGCGCTGGTGGGGCTGGACACCACCAAGCCGTTCGGCTGGAAGGAAGGCCGTTTCTCCAAACGCCGATTCGGCCGGCTGGCCACAATTCTGGAGCGCATACCGGAAAGCGCCGTCCGCATCGTTGTGGCGCATCATCCCCTGCCGGGGTACAAGCTGGTACGGCTGTC
>JBMCLC010000057.1:0-7527 GCA_048614715.1 Oceanidesulfovibrio sp. | reverse complement strand
CGCCGAGCATCACCAGGTATTTTTCCGCGGCCTTGGCCCGGCGCTCGCCCAGGGCGAGGTTGTATTCCTGGGTGCCGCGCTCGTCGCAGTGGCCCTCGATGAGCACCTTGAGATTGGGCTTGGAGCGGATGAGCTGGGCCTTGCGATCCAGCACGGCGCGCGCCTCGGGGGAGAGCTCGTAGCTGTCGAAGGCGAAGTAGGTCTTCTCGCTCAGCACTATACGCTGAGATTCCGAAAGGCTGCGGGCCTCGATCTCGCTCTGGTTCATGCCGGCTGTGGACTCCGTGCCGGCAGGGGCGACCTGCTGTTTGGCGCAGCCCGCGGCCAGAAGCAGCGCGAGGCTTACGAGAAGCGCGGAAAACGTCAGATGCTTGATGCGCATGGTACTCTCCTCACACGGTGCGGTTTTTTGCGTGTCGCGTGGACGGCGTCATGCCGCCAGCGGGTCAAATTGCTATCGCCTATTCCCCGTTGCGGTCAACAGGTCCGGGGGTCTGGATACAAAAGATTTACAATCGCAGCCTCGTTTACGGCGCGTCAGTCAATCCCCAGGCCGGGAACCCGGCCGGTCCGCCCGTGGGCACCTGGATGGGTTCCGTGCCGTGGCGCGTGGTGAGGTAGACCTGCCGTGATCCGGAACGGGACGAGGCGAAGGCCACGAAGTAGTTGTCCGGAGCGAAGGCCGGTTGCTCGTCGCTGCCCGGGCCGAAGGTGAGCTGCTGCTCCCTGCCTGTTTTCATGTCGTACAGAAAGATGCGGTGGCCGGCGCCGGTCATGCGGGTGAAGACCACCAGCGATCCGTCCGGGCTGATGGAAGGATCGGTGTTGTAGCCGAGACGTAGGTCATTGCCTGACCGTTGCGGGAGAAGCTGGGCGAGACATTGATGGAGCCATCCTGCACGAGGGGCCGCTGCGGCTGGAGATCGGGCCCCAGCAGGAAGATGTCCGGCTGGTTTTTCTGGGTAAGGCTCACGGCGATCTGCCCCGAGGGGGTGAAATCCGGTCCGATGACCGTGTTGCCCGGGTAGCGGGTCTTCTTCACGCTGCCGCCCTGCCACAGGCCGAGGTAGTGGTAGCGCTCCGCCACGATGCTGAAGACGATGGTGTTGGCGTTGGGCGACCAGGAGGGGGAGAGGCACGCTCCTTCCTCGTTGGTTATCTGCCGTAGCTCGCGGCCCGTGGGGCGGACCGTGTAGACGTTGCGGTTGGTGCCGGGTCCGCTGGCGCGGACAAAGGCCAGGGTGGAGCGGAAGAACTCGCCGCTGCCGGTAAGCGCCTCCATGAGCGCGGCGCAGAACTTGTCCGCCACGCGGGGCAGGGACGGCTCGTCTATCTGAGCGTACGCCTTGCCCACCACGAGGTTGCTGCCGAAGGCCTCGTACACGCGCAGCTCCACCGTGTCGGGATTGGGCCAGCCCGTGGTCAGCAGGTAGTCCGCTCCGGCCAGCTGGAACCGCCGGAAGTCGATGTTCTCGCGGGTCACGCCGTCAAGTTGGGAACCGCCAAGCACGCCTTCGTTGGGCACGATGCCCAGGAAGGGCAAAAAGCCCAGGTTCTCGCGGATGAGGGTCTGGAGCTTGGAAGCCAGGGGCGGCGCCGCGCCGGTAGGCGTGGCCATGGGATCGGCCAGCGCGATAAAGGAACGGGACTCGCCAGCGCCGTAGATGTTGATGTTCAGCTCGGCCTTCTGCGCTGCGGCGGTGGATGCCAGGCTCACGAACAGCACGAGTGCCAGGGCGAGGGTAGTCAGGACACGGTGGGCGCGCACGGGTAAGCTCCTTACATCTCCTGCGAGTTGAAAGTAATGTTCAGGGCGATATCGCCGTTCACGGGCGGCGGTTCGAGCATGGCGTTCTGCTGCGCCATCTTGATCGCCTTGATCGTGGACAGGTCGAAGTCTTGCCGGCCGGATGAGGCCTGGACGTAGAACTGCTGGATGTTCCCGCGCCGATCCACAGTCACCCGTACGACAGCGGCGTAATTCATGGAACGGTCGATTATCGGCGGCAGAGCCCAGTACTGCTTGATGAGGTTCTTCACATAGTTGCCGTAAGCCGTGAGCGGATCGGCGCCGCCACCGCCACCGCTGCCGCCGCTTCTGCCGCGGCCTGTTCCGGAGCCCTGGCCCTGGCCTCCCATGGAGCCCCGCAGCGCCTCCAGCTCGCGCTCCAGCTCCGTGCGGTCCGCCGCCGCCTGGTCCGCGGCTTCTTTCTTCACCGCGCTGAGGGCAGAGGCGATGACGTCGCGGGAGGATGGCTGCTTGGGCTGGGGCTTCTCGGCGACCGTCTTCTTGGGCGGCTCTTTTTTCTCGGGCTCGGGCTTTTGCTCCACCTTGGGCTCGGGCTTGGGCGGCTCGGGCTTTTTCTCTGCAACCTTCTTCTCGGGCTTGGGCGGTTCGGGCTTGGCCTCGGGCTTTTCCGGCAGGTCTTTCTTCTGCGCGCTGATGGCCTTGCCTTTTTCCACGGGCTTGGCCGCCGGGGCGGGCTGGGGTTCGGGCTTGATTTCCGGGGTCGGCGTGGCGGCCACTTCCTTGGGCGCCGGCTTGGCCGGACCGCCTTCGGGTTCGGCCTCGGCCGCCTTGTCGGGTTCGCCTTCTGGCCCCAGTGGCAGACCGGGCGTGCCCACGATGTCCACGGAGTAGACCTGCTGGGAGATGTCTATGGGCGTGGAGCCGCCGATCCCGCCACCGAGGATGACGGCCGCGATCACGGAGACATGCACGAGCATGGAGAGGATTATAGGAAGTATGCGCATTGCCGGAAGCTCTCCGACGGACAACGGCTACGTGCCGGAGGCGTTCTGTTGTGGGGAACCCGCCGGCTGTTTGCCCGCGGGGGTTGCTTCCTGGGCTGGCGCCGTGGCGCCGCCGGCCTCGGTCGGGGCGGTGATTTCGGGTTCGGCGACCACGCCGAGCCGCTCCACGCCGGCCTCCTTGATCTCGCCCATGGCGCGGACCACCACGCCGTAGGGCACCTGCTTGTCCGCCTTGAGGAAAAGCTGCTTGTTCTGCGCCACCACGTTGGCCTCCACCTGGGCCTTCAGATTTTCCATGGTGGCGGGGTGCTGGTCCAGCGCCATGGAGCCGTCGGCCGCGATGTTCAGCACGAGGTGGTCGGATTCCGTGGGCAGCACCTCCACGGAGCGCGTCTGCGGAAGATCCACGTCGAGGCCCTGGGTCAGCATGGGCGCGGTGATCATGAAGATGATCAGCAAAACGAGCATGACGTCCACGAACGGCGTCACGTTGATGTCGGAAAGCATGCCGTTTGCGGAAGGGGTCTGGATGGCCATGGGTCGGTCCTTTTAGAGCGGTCCTGGAGATGCGTTCTAGATGCGCACGGCGCTCCGGCGCTGGCGCGGGGCTGGGGCCGCGGAGTCGTCCTCGCCCATGAGCTGCGGGAGTTCACGCTGTACGCGGTTCATGAACACGCCGGCGAAGCTGGTGAGCTCGGCGTCCACCCCGCGGATGATACCCATGAAATAGTTGTAGGCCACTGTTGCGGGAATGGCCACGGCGAGGCCGATGGCGGTGGCGATGAGCGCTTCGGAGATGCCGGGCGCCACCGCGGCGAGCGCCGCCGTCTTCATCTGCCCGATCTGGTGGAACGAGTGCATGATGCCCCAGACCGTGCCGAACAGGCCGATGAACGGCGCGGCGTTGGCGCAGGTGGCCAGGAAGGGCAGCGAGCTGGTCATGGTGGCGCTTTCGCCCAGGACCCCGCGCGAGAGGGCCCGCTCCAGGTTCTCCTTGAGCGTTGCGTAATCGGTGTCGCCGTTCAGATCGCCGAACTTGTTCAGCTCAGAGACGCCCTCCACGGCGACGCGGTAGGCCGGTGAGTTCTGGTCGCGGCCCATGCGCGCTATGGCGCCGTGCAGATCCTCGGCGTCCTGGAACTCCTCGGCGTCGCGGTGCACCTTGCGGCGTGCGCCGGTCAGTGTGAATGCTTTGGTGAAGATGATCGCCCAACTTGTAAGGGACATCACCGCGAGCAGAATGAGCACCGCTTTGACCACGATCGTGGCCTGGCTCATGAGCTGCCAAAACCCCATTTCCATACCGATTTCTCCCTTGAATTGCCGCGCGCGGCGGATACTGTTGCGCTGAACCGCGCTTCACATAAGACGTTTCGCAACGGCGGGCAAGACCGCCTCGCAGCCGGCGCGGATGGCGACATCCGCCATGGTTCCGAAACTCGAAGGATCGCGGTTGATCTCGACCATCTTGCCGCCGCGCGATTTCACCATGCCGGGAATGGTGTTCGCCGGAGCCACCTCGCCCGAGGTGCCGACCACGACGACGAGGTCCGCCTCCTGCGCCAGGGCAAGGCTGCGCGCCATGGCGTCCTTTGGAATCTGCTCGCCGAAGAAGACTATGTCCGGCCGGACCACGCCGCCGCAGCTGCATTCCCAGGGCAGGTCGGCGGGTGTGAGCGACGCCGCCAGCGCCGGGTCGTGGTCGCGCTTGCAGCGCATGCAGTAAAGCCGGGTGCTGTTGCCGTGAAACTCGATGACGTTGCGGGAGCCGGCGGCCTGGTGCAATCCATCGATATTCTGAGTGATCACGGCGGCGAGTCGTCCCGCGCGCTCCAGTTCCGCCAGGGCCGTGTGCGCCGGATTGGGCTCTGCCGTAGTGAAGACGGCCAGTGCGTCGAACAAAAACTCCCAAACGCGGGCCGGCCTGCTGCGCAGCGCCTGCAGGGTGGCGACCTCGGCCGGGTTGTGTTTTTCCCACAAGCCGCCGGGGCTGCGGAAATCCGGGATGCCGCTGGGCACGGAGACGCCGGCGCCGGTCATGGCGATGGGGCGGCGGGCCTCCCGCCAGATGGCGGCGACCTCCTCTATGGCGGCGCGGTGCGCTTCGTTCAAATCCTTGTTCATGCTCGACATGCCGGCCCTTTGTCGGTGTGCGCCCGAATGCGATATGCATGCGAACCCTGAAATGCGTACGGATCAAGGCCGGGGTATCATGATCCGGAGGAAAAAGGTTCCCGGCGACGAGAACCTTACGAAATATTTAGATTCTCTCTATACTTTTTTTAACATGATTACAGGGGCTCACGCAAGGGGAGAATGCGCGCCGCGCATACTGAGCCGGCACGGCGCGCATTCCGTCTCGAACAATGGTATCACTGCGCCGTGGCGCTTTTGTCACGACGCTCCATATACCCTTCGTGCTGGATGCGTTTCGCGGTCGCCTTCTGCTTGCGGGCCTGCTCGCTGGGCGAACCGCTGAAGCTCTCCGAAACCGAGGCCTCAAGCTCGGACACATCGGCGCCAATATTCTCCCGCACCCTGGCCGAGCCGATAAGCTCGTTCTCGGCCGATTTCTCCTGGCGGTATTCTTCTATGGCGGCTAGGGCCTCGTCCTTATCACCGGCAGAAACCGCCTGCGCGACCTCCTCCTTGAGCCGGCCGTAGTCTTCGCGCAGCACCTTGCGTTCCCAGGTTTGCGGCGCGTAGGACATATCGGCCTCCACCTTGTTCTCCACGGCGGCCACGCGCAACGGTTCGGCGAGCTTCTGGCTCTTGGTCTCGTTCTCCTGCCTGTAGGAGACGGCCAGGGATTCGAGCACGTACTCGGCCTCCTCGCGGGTGTCGGCGCGCATGGTCAGGTGGATGGTCCGCGTGGCTCCGGCCGTAAGGTCGCCCACGAGGAGAGAGGTGGTGTCGCCGGTGCGGGTTATCTCGTACCCCGAGGCCTCCTCCAGGGTCACGCCCCGGGGCAGCAGCAGCTCGATTGACATGGCGGTGGCCGCGATGCGGCGCGCGGCGTGCAATTCCTCGATAAACAGGTCGGCGAAGGCCTGCGGCTCCTGCAGGTAGTGGTAGGTGCCGCCGCCGGCGTCTGCCAGACAGGTCATGAGATATTCGTTGAAATCCAGGCCCACGCCCACGGCGCTCACGGTCCAGCCGCGCTGGGCAGCGCGGTGGGCCATGCCGGCCAGGGTCCTGGGGTCGGTGGTTCCTCGGTTGGCCAGTCCGTCGGACACCACTATCAGCTTTCTGGTACGGTCGCTCTCCCGATCGGGGCAGACGCGGCAGTCGTCATCGTAGGGCAGGATGGACTCGTCCTCCAGCAGCGCGGCCTGGCGCAACTGCTCCAGGCCCGTGCGCAATCCGGCGCCGAGGTTCGTGTTGCCGCCGGGGCTGATGCGGCTGACAGCACGGCGCAGCAGGGTGCGGTTGCCGGGAGTGGCCTGGATGGGCGGGGTGTGCACCTGGACTCCGTCCGCGTAGGAGACAAGGCCGAGCCGATCGCGCGGGCCGAGAGAATCCAGGAGCAGGGCCAGGGCGTTGCGCGCGTCGCTGATCTTGTCGCCGCGCATGGAGCCGCTGCGGTCGAGCACGACGACGAGATCCACGGATTTTTCGGTCCGCTCCGGTCCGTCGTCCGGATAGTGGTTCGGGGCGAAGAAGGTGAGGGCCAGGGAGAATCGTCCGTCCGAACCCACGGCCACCTTGTTGCGCGTGAGCGATGCTTTGACCTCCAGCGGCCCGTCCGTAAAGGGATTCGCGGCCTCGATGCGGGGCTTGCCGCCGGCGGCGCCTTGCGGCAAGAACACAAGGGCCGCCGCCAGGATCACCGAGAAACCGATAAGGGGAAGCAGGGTTTTTTGTCGCATGGCCGTCCTCCTAGGCTGATGCGTGGCAGGGGGGCGAAAGCAATCCATGACACGTCGTCAGCATAGCCGGGTAGGGCCGTGGTTCAAGACGGCGGAAAGTAAAAGATGCCGCATGGTTTTTCACATTTTCTTTACGCTGGGGAAGTGACTGCCCAGGCAGGGCCGTGCTAGCGTGCAGCCCATGCGAACGCGCACGGACACGACAACCCCGGAGGACGGACATGGCTGACGCGAAGACGCGCATACTCGTGGTGGAGGATGACATGGCCATTCTCAACGGCCTTCTCGACCTCTTCGTCTTCCACGGCTACGAGGCGGAAGGAGCGGAGGAGGGCCAACTCGGTCTGGAGCGCGCCATCGAGGGAGGTTTCGATCTCGTTTTGCTGGACGTCATGCTGCCCGGCATGGACGGTTTTTCCATCTGCGAGGCGCTGCGCAAGCGCCGGCCCAGCCAGGCCGTGCTCATGCTCACGGCCAAGGGCTCGGAGGAGGACGTGGTGCGCGGCCTGCGCACAGGAGCCGATGACTACGTGACCAAGCCCTTCGCCATTGGCGAGCTGCTGGCGCGGGTGGAGGCCCTGCTGCGGCGGGTCGGCAGGTCCGGCGGCCATGAGCGGCTCGCCCTGGGCGGCCTGGTCTTCGACGGCGCGGCACTCACCGCAACGGACGGCGACGGCGGCGTGGACCTGACCCGGCGCGAAATGGACATCATCCTCCACCTGCACGCCAAGGCCCCGGCCATCGTCTCCCGGCAGGAACTGCTGGCCGAGGTCTGGGGCTATGGCGACGCGGATATCGAGACCCGCACCGTGGACAGCCATGTTGTCAAACTGCGGCGCAAGCTGGAGCAGATCGCCGGGGACCGACCCTTCATCCTCACGGTGCGCGGCGAGGGGTACCGGCT
>JBMCLC010000056.1:0-7564 GCA_048614715.1 Oceanidesulfovibrio sp. | reverse complement strand
ACAATATGCTGGGCCGATCCCGGCGTGGTGACGATGCCGAGCTTGATCTCCATGGCGAATGCGGCGGATGCGGTGAGGCACACGGCAAGCAGGGTGAGGATCGCGAGTCTGAGAACACGGCGCATGACGTATCTCCTCCTGGTCTTGGGTTCTTTCGGGGAGCCCCGTAAATAGAAGGAAACTGCCCGGTTGGCAACCATGTTGCGCGCCCGCCGACATTGCCGCCACAAGGTTCACCGGGCTTCGCCATTCATGCATCATTGACCGGAATTGCGGCCAATGAACAATACCTCGCGGCATGGCCCGAAACCCTGGAACCAGAAACGGCAAAGGCCGACCCGAAACCGGACGGGCTGGATGCCGCGCACAGTCCTGCAGATTTTTTGATTGGCAGCGTGAGCACCGGCACCATGGCGTGGTCCACCACCTCCTGCGCCACCCGGTGAGAGGTGTAGGCTCTCTTGGAGTGCGCGCCGTGCGCGGAGCACTTCCTTGAAGCGCACGGCACCTCTTTGCCTATTTCCAATTCATGTTGGCTTAGTAGCCGTGCCATGACCATGTCCTGGATTCATTCTCCATACGCCATATCAATGAGTCCCTTCACCCTGTCCGTGCTGATGCATTGGTTTATCCCCTGAGGCACATGGTTACAGGCTGCCAACATATACTAGCACCCATGGTTCTACCCACGCCATGCCGGGTTTCGGCTGCGCCGTCCCTGCCCCTGAACGCCCTGGGTCGGCGCCGCGACCATCAAGATGATCCAGAACGTGCTCATCGGCGTCATCGCCTTCTTCGTGGCCCTTTGGTTCACCACCATGGTGGAGGCCGATGAAACAGGCCACAAGGTGGGCCTCATGGAGATATGGTAACGCTTCCCCAAGTTCGGGCTCGGCTTCATCGCCGTGTCCGTCAACCACTCCCTGTTCTTCTCCTGCTTCAACGCGCAGGCGGAGGGATTGGGAGCATCCATGGTGGAACAGGGCGTGATCAAGGGTATGGGAGAACTTTTCCGCAAGTGGTTCTTCACCCTGTCCTTCGTCTCCATCGGCCTGGCCACGAACTTCCGTGAGCTCAAGGAACACTTCCGCGTCGGCAAGCCCCTCATCCTGTACGTCTGCGGCCAGTCGCTCAACCTGGCCTTGACTCTGTCGATGGCGTACATCATGTTCTACCTCGTGTTCCCGGAACTGACGGCCACGATCTGACGAGGCCTACCTGCGCCAGCCCTTCCAGACCTCAGCGCCGGACGAGTACGGCTTCACCCGGCCATTCGTCTCCGGCATCGTTCTCTGTCTGCTTATCCTGGCCATAGGCTTCCGCTATCTTCCCAACGAAACCATCGAGCAACCCGCGGTGCGCCATGACGCTTGACGAAAAACGTGATCTGATTCTCGCCCACGAGCAGGCCTTTGCCCGGCGCATGGCCAACAAGGTCGTGGGCAACCCCTCCATCCACGTCTGGATGATACTCATCCCGGTTATCTTCGTGTTCCATTTCTTCAAGCTGAACCAGGCCAAGGAAGGCCGAAAGCAGTTCGCGGAAGGATACATGCAGAGCCGCCGGCATACGCTGGACGCCGTATGGGAGCGTATGCGCGCGGGCGATGATCCACTCACGGACAACGACGTGGACCCGGCCCTGGTCGAAACCCTGTGCGCCGGGTCAGCCACCCCGAAACCGGCCATGGACCAGTACCGCGCCTTTATCCGCCTACTGGCCGAGCACTACGCCGACCTGCTGCGCGCATCCGGGGAGTCCGCTGAGGAACTCATCCGCTCTGTCTACCGCAACCGCTCCAACTACCTTTTGTTCCTGCGCCAGATGGGCGCGGTGGAACATACGTTCAACGAAGCGCTGCGACCGCACCTGCCCGAGGAACTCGACGAAACCGACGACCTGTTGCAGTTCATCGAGCGCACCGCCAAAGAGCTGCGCAAGGAACAGGCCGAATCGATATTTGCCTGAATTTTCTTCGCCTTTCTTATTCGGCTGCATGATCTCGAGAGCTTCACCCTCCTTGCCTGGTCAGCCAGCCGGCTTTGCAAGGCTCATCGGGGGATTCATAAGCAAACGCCCACGGCCGAGGCCATGGAGTTCGCCACGTCGTTGGAACCCAGCGCGAGGGCCATGAAAAAACTCCCGCAAGGGCAGAGGCTGGAAATGGTCCAAGGAGCGCTCGCTCCCTGGTGTCGAAGGTCTGAACGGTGTGACGAACCTTCAACCCATGGCTCGATACACCACCCATGCGACACCCCAGCGATTATGCCGACATGCCGTTGGCGCCGGCCGGGCACTCTACATGATCGACCGCACCGCTTCCACGATGTCCCCGGCCCCGGGCTTGTAGAACTGCTCCTGCGGCGGAGTGAACGGCACCGGCGCATCCGGCGCGGCCACCCGCTTTACCGGCGCCTTCAGGGAGGCGAACCCCTCGTCCGCGGCCATGGCTGCGAGCTCCGCCCCGTACCCGCAGAATTTGTTCGCGTCGTGCACCGTCACAAGCCGGCCCGTGCGGCCCAAAGATTCGAGCACGGCCTCCCTGTCCAGCGGCACCAGGGTGCGCAGGTCGATGACCTCCAGGTTCACGCCCTCCTGCTGCAGAGTCTCGGCCGCGGCAAGGGCGGCGAACACCGCGCCGCCGTAAGCGACCGCCGTGGCGTCCGCGCCGGGGCGCACCGTGCGGGCCTTGCCCAGGGGCACGCGGACGTCGCCTTCCGGCACCTCGCCCTGCATGAAGTAGAGCCCCATCTCCTCCACCACTATCACCGGGTCCGGGTCGAAAATGGCCGAGAGCAGCAAGCCCTTGGCGTCCGCAGGGGTGGAGGCGAAAACCATCTTGAGCCCGGGGACGTGCGCCATCCACGCCTCCAGGTTGTGGGAGTGCTGGCACCCGGCCTGGAAGCCCAGGCCCGCCTTGACTCGCACCGTGAGCGGGAAGCCGCTCTTGCCGCCGCTCAGGTAGCGCAGCTTGGCCGCGTGGTTCACGAGCATGTCCGTGGCCAGAGTGATGAAGGGAAAAAACATGATCTCCACCACGGGCAGCAAGCCCATGTTGGACGCGCCCACGGCCAGACCGGCAATGGCCGCCTCGCTGACCGGCGTGTCCTTGACCCGGCGCTCTCCGAATTGTTCCAGCAGTCCGTGGGTGGGAAAAATGGGATTGTCGTGGATGGAAACGCCGACGCCCTCCCCTGCTATGAAAACCCGCTCGTCCATCTCCATGGCCAGGGTCAGCGCTTCGCGGATGGCCACACCCGTGAACAGTTCGCGCATGCTCGGCTCCTCCTGTCAGGATAGATTTGCTCCGGCTCCGGCCCACACATGGTCCAGGGCGGCTTCGGGCGCCGGGTAGGGGCTCTCCTCGGCAAAACGCAGGGCCTCGGCCACGATGCGCCCGGCCTCTTCTTCCATGGCGTCCACCTCCCCCGGAGCGGCCAATCCCTCCCCTATGAGCCGCGCGCGGTACAACAGGATGGGATCGCGCCCCGCCCACTCCTCGATCTCGGCCGGGTCCACGTAGTGCTGCTTGTCGTACTCGCCATGGCCGCGCATCCGGTAGGTGGCCAGCTCCATGAGCACCGGTCCGTTGCCGGCGCGGCACCATTCGGCCATTTTCTCGGCCGTCTCGTACACCTCGTCGGCGTCGTTGCCGTTCACCAGCTCGCCCGGCATGCCGTACGATCCGGCCCGCGCGGCGATGTTCCCGGCCGAGCAATGGACGTCGAAGCTCTGCGCGCCGGCCCAGCAGTTGTTTTCGCACACGAAGAGGAGCGGCAGTTTCCAGACTCCGGCCAGGTTCATGGCCTCGTGCACGGAGCCCTCGGCCGCCGCGCCGTCGCCGAAGAAGACGGTGGTGATGGCCTCGCTGCCCCGGTACTGCTGGGCAAAAGCGGCTCCGGCCGCCAGCGACGGGCTTGCGCCCACCACTGTGGAGGTCATCAGCGCGTTCACCTCCGGCACGATGAGGTGCAACGTACCGGATTTGCCGTGGTTCACGCCGGTTTCCTTGCCCATGATCTCGGCCAAGAGCGCCTTGGGGTCGGCTCCCTTGGCCAGCAGATGGGCGTGGCTGCGGTGGTTGGTCACCATGACGTCGTCCTCCCGCAGTGCCAGCACAACGGCCACGGCCGCTTCCTGGCCGGTGGCGAGGATCTGCATGCCCGGCAGCCGGCCATGCTCGGCGGCCAGCTCGGTTATAGTGTTTTCAAACCGCCGCGCCAGGATCATTTTCTCCAGGATTTTCAGACGGATTCGCGCATCGCCACGGGCAATCTCCATCGCCGCCTCCTGTTGGCTGGTGAATAATGATTTACTATAGAATCGCACGAGAACATGCGCAAAGCAACGGGAATGGCTCCGCAATGAATTGGTTTCGTCCGCCCCGGAAATTCCCGGCGCACAAACAGGGCCGTGCGCGAGGCTCGGCCCTGTTCCCAAACGGATTGCCCCTGCCGGGTCAGTGGGTCATGTACTCGGCGGCCAGTTCGTCATACTCTTGCACCTGCGCCTCGACCCAGGATTCGTCCTTGCCCATGGCCTGGGCCATGAGCCGCGCCACTTCGGGCGCGCACTCCACGCTTGCCGCGGCGTCCAGCAGCAGCGCCCGGGTGCGGCGGCTCAGCACGTCCTCCACGGTCCGGGCCATCTCTTTCTTCACGGCCCACACCACTTCGGCCTTGATGTAAGGCAGGTTGTCGTGCAGCTTCTCGCCGAGTTCGGAATTCGTCTCCACGAGGTTCCGGATGAACGGCTCGTCCGAGCCGTAGACGTGCAGCGGGTTGTTCTGGTCCACGTTCTTGAGCCAGCCGTGGATGCGCAGGTGCTTGGTCACGCAGGACTTCTCTTCGAGCCCGGCGATGAGCACGGCGTTGTCCACGGTCTCCTGGGCCATCTTGCGGTATGTGGTCCACTTGCCGCCGGTAATGGTGACCAGGCCCGAGGGCGAGACCACCAGGAAATGGTCCCGCGCGATGGACGACGTGGTCTTGCCGCCGCCGGGCTCCACCAGGGGACGCAGGCCGGCGAACACGCTCTTCACGTCGTTGCGGCTCGGCGCCTTGCTCATGTATTTGGCGGCGTGGCTCAGGATGAACTCCACCTCCTCTTCCAGGGGCTTGGGCTCCAGGCTGGGCTCGTCCACCGGGGTGTCGGTGGTGCCCACCACGGCCTTGCCGTGCCACGGCACGGCGAAGAGCACGCGGCCGTCCTCGGTCTGGGGCACCATGATGGCCGTGTTGCCGGGCAGGAACTCCTTGTCCAGGATAATGTGCACGCCCTGGCTCGGGGTGATGATCCTGCGCGAGCCCGGATCGTCCATGCGCAGCACGCTGTCCGTGAACACGCCGGTCGCGTTGACCACCACCCGGCCGAAGATGTGCTGCTCCTTGCCGGTTTCCTGGTCCACGGCGATGACGCCGTTGACCATGTCCCCGGACTTCATCAGGCCGGTGACCTGCATGTAGTTGAGGAGCACGCCGCCGTGGTCGGCCGCGGTCTGGGCCAGGTTGACGGCCAGGCGGGAGTCGTCGAACTGGCCGTCGTAGTAGACGACTCCTCCCTTGAGCCCCGTGCCGCGCAGGGTGGGGATGCGGCGCAGGGTCTCCTCCTTGGAGACACGCTTGGAAGGCCCCAGCCCCAGCTTGCCGGCGAGCATGTCGTACACGCGCAGGCCCGCGCCGTAGAAGGGTCCGTCCCACCAATCGTAGTTGGGCACCAGAAACGCCTGGTGCGTCACCAGGTGCGGCGCGTTTTGGCGCATGAGGCCCCGCTCGTTGAGCGCCTCCAGCACCAGGGAGATGTTGCCCTGGCGCAGGTAGCGCACCCCGCCGTGCACGAGCTTGGTGGAGCGGCTGGACGTGCCCTTGGAAAAATCGTGCTGCTCCAGCAGCAATGTCGA
The DNA here is from genome assembly GCA_048614715.1 of Oceanidesulfovibrio sp. GTDB lineage: Bacteria > Desulfobacterota > Desulfovibrionia > Desulfovibrionales > Desulfovibrionaceae > Oceanidesulfovibrio. Next base: position 1,664 of record JBMCLC010000056.1, on the reverse strand, counting down.
ATAGCCGCGAGAGGCGGCGTCCACGGCAACGCCCAGGCCCGTGGCCCCGCCGCCGATGATGATGATGTCCCAATATCCCAGCTCCTGCTCTACAGCATGGAGCATGGCGTTCCTATCCATGTGAATCCTCCGGTAATAAGCGTCTCAATCTCTTAATAATTCCCCGGGCAGGCCAGGACTCATTCTCATCGAGGACCGCCATCCTTCGATCACCCTGCCTGGGAGCTGAGCTCTCTGGACCCTGTACAGGAGTCCAGAGGGATCGGATATCCCCCGGCCGCCGGAGGCCCATTCGAAAATGCGCGAGCCGCATCGGCCAGATAGAATTAGTACTCGTATAAATATTATTCCAGCCAGTTCAATGTCCGTTCCACGGCCCTGCCCCACAGGGCGTAGCCCGCGGCGCGGTCGTCCTCGCTCATCCGGGATTCCCAGGTTGTGTCTTCTTCCCAGTTCTGGCGCAGTTCGTCCAGGCCTGTCCAGAAGCCTACTGCCAGCCCGGCGGCGTAGGCCGCGCCCAGGCAGGTGGTCTCCGCCACCTTGGGCCGGATCACCGGCACGTCCAGCACGTCGGCCTGGAGCTGCATGAGCAGGTTGTTGGCCACCATGCCGCCGTCCACCTTGAGCCGTTTGAGCGGCACCTCGGAGTCCTTGTTCATGGCCTCCACGATGTCCTTGGTCTGGTAGGCGTTGGCTTCCAGCACGGCGCGGGCGATGTGGTGCTTGGTGGCGTAGCGGGTCAGGCCGCAGATCACGCCCCGGGCGTCCGGACGCCAGTACGGCGCGAAAAGGCCCTGGAACGCCGGCACGATGTACACGCCGCCGTTGTCGTCCACCTCTTTCGCGAGCTCCTCGATCTCCGGCGCGGTCTGGATGAGGCCCAGGTTGTCCCGCACCCACTGGACCAGCGCGCCGGCGATGGCGATGGAGCCTTCGAGGCAGTAGACAGGCTTTTCCCCACGGACCTGGTAGGCCAGGGTGGTGACCAGCCCGTGCTTGGAGGGTACGGGAGTCTCGCCGGTATTCAGCAGCAGGAAGCAGCCCGTGCCGTACGTGTTCTTGGCCTCGCCCTCCATGAAGCAGGCCTGGCCCACTAGGGCGGCCTGCTGGTCGCCCAGTGCGCCGCACACCGGGATGCGCGCCTTGAGCGGGCCGTCCTCCTCGGTGGGGCCCCAGGACTCCGAATCGCTGGACGGCACGATACGCGGCAGCCCCTGGCGTGGAATGCCGAGGACTCCGAGAATCTCGTCGTCCCAGTCCAGGGTGTGCAGGTTCATGAGCATGGTCCGGCTGGCGTTGGTCACGTCTGTCACGTGCGCGCCGCCCTTGGCCCCGCCTGTGAGCTGCCAGATGATCCACGTCTCCATGGTGCCGAGAATGGCCGAGCCGTCCTCCACTGCTTTTCGCGCGCCCTCCACATTATCGAGCACCCACTTGAACTTGGGGCCGCTGAAATACGTGGCCACGGGCAGACCGGTCTTCTCGCGGAAACGATCCTGCCCGCCCTCGGCGATGAGCTTCTTGCATATCTCGTGGGAGCGGGTGCACTGCCAGACGATGGCGTTGTAATAAGGCTTGCCGGTGCGCTTGTCCCACACCAGCAGCGTCTCGCGCTGGTTGGTGATGCCGATGGCCGCGAGGTCGCCGCCCTTGAGGCCGGCCTT
>JBMCLC010000055.1:0-7583 GCA_048614715.1 Oceanidesulfovibrio sp. | reverse complement strand
GCCAAACGCACATGCAATACGCAATGATTTCTAACAAAGAACACCGGGCAATGAAAGCCTTGTCCTTGAGCTGGAGCCGGCTTCGGAACGGTTTCACATTGATTTTGTTGAGTCATCTGCTACTACGTACGATGTCGCGGGCAGCCTCTATCACCCGAGTCGTGCAGCTCGGGTCGGTTCGGCAGTACGCCCGGCGGCCGGTTACGTCAGGGAACACAAGGAAGACACGCAATCCATGAGTTCATCTAAGCCACCGTCTCCATTCGAATCCGATCCGCACTGCCAAGCGCTTTTCAACGCCGCGGACGAAGCCGTCTTTGTCATCGACGACAAAGGGGTGGTGCTCGCGGCGAACGACATCGCGGCGTACGGATTCGGGCTCGCTTCCAGGGACGCGCTGGTCGGCCGCTCCATGTTCTCGCTTCTTTCACCCGACATGCTCGGGGAATTTCGCGCAGGAGTGGACGAGTCGTTCGAGCAGGACGAGCCCTTGCAGTTCGAGGCGGACATCCTCGGCCGCACCTACAGGATAAGCCTGACCCCGGTGAGGGAGCAGGAGGATAGACGCGTCATCGCCTTCGCGCGGGACGTCACGGATGAAAAGCGCGTGGACGAGAGTCTGCGCCGCGAGCAGCAGCGCCAGATTTTCTACATGGAATCGCTGCCCGGATTCGTGGCCACCGTGGACCAGAACCTCGCCATCCGCTACGCCAACCGCGCCTTCCGCCAGTGTTTCGTCAAGCCAGCCAAGGAGGGCGGGCACTGGTCGTTCAAGGACTGCAGCCTGCACCAGGACGCGCTCTCCCAGCGCCGGGTTGCAGAGATACTGGACGGCGCCTATCCGGACTCCTGGGAATGGACGTCCCCGAATGAAGCGACCTACCAATTGTTCGGCCACCCCATGTCGGACGTCGACGGCAGCCTGGTGGTCATGCTGCTGGGATTCGACATCACCCATCGCCGCAGGGCGGAGCGCGCCCTGTTGCAGGCTCAGAAGCATCAGCGGGCCATCCTGGACAATGTGCCGTCCCTCGTCTGGCTCAAGGACAGGGACTGTCGCTTCCGCGAGGTGAACAGCGCCTACGCCGCGGCGTGCGGCCGGCCCTCCGAGGAGCTGGAGGGGCTCGATGAGGTTGATGTGTGGGGTCCGGAGCAGGGCGCGTTCTGTCTGGAACAGGACCGCGCGGTCATCGATTCCGGGAAGAAACGCATGGTCGACATGTCGTATACGGATGCGGACGGCGTGACGCGTTGGATGGAGTCCACGCGTGTGCCGCTCTTTGATGAGCACGGCGCGGTGATAGGCCTGGCGGGCATTTCCCATGACATAACCCGGCGCAAGCAGGCGCAGGAGGAGTTGCAGTTTTCGTATGAGGAACTGGAGCAGCGCGTGCGCATGCGGACCAGGGAGCTGGAAGAGGCCAACAGAGCCCTGCGCAAGGAAAGCGGGGAACACAAACACACGGCCGAACAGCTGGAGATATCCAAACAAAGGGCAGAAAGCCTCAGCCGGGCGAAGTCGAATTTCCTGGCCAATGTGAGCCACGAAATCCGCACTCCGCTCAACGCCATACTCGGGGCGGCGGAGCTCGCCGATCTCGCGGACGACCCAAGCGAATCGCAGCGGTATCTGGAGATCATCCGCGTGTCGGGCAAGGCGCTCTCCAACCTCGTCAACGACATTCTCGATTTTTCCAAAATGGATGCCTACCGGCTGCGGCTGGAAAACGTGCCCTTCGACCTGCGCGCCTTGCTCGAAAGCATGCGGGACTCCATGGCCGTCGTGGCCAAGGAGCGGAGCATCGAGGTGCGTCTCGAAATGGATGAAGACCTGCCCCGCCGGGTCAAGGGCGATCCGGTGCGCTTGCGTCAGATACTGGACAACCTGGTGGGCAACGCCATCAAGTTCACGCGGGAGGGCGAGGTCGTCATCAAGGTCTCGGACGCGCCAGGAGCGGATATGGAAGGGCTCCTCAGGCTCCTGTTCTCGGTAAAGGACACGGGAATCGGTATTCCGCTGGAAAAACAGTCTCTTATCTTCAAGGACTTCGAGCAGGCCGACACGTCTATCTCACGGGAGTTCGGAGGAACCGGCCTGGGGCTGGCTATCGCGCGCAAGCTCGTGGAGGCCATGGGCGGGAGCATCGCCGTGGCCAGCGAAGAGGGGCGTGGATCCACCTTTTCCTTCTCCCTCCAGCTGGGCAAGCTCACCGCCCAGGAAGTGCAGATTTTCTTTCCAGACAGCATGGCGGAGAGCCACACCACGCGGGCCGAGCAGCCAATCCAGGAGACCCGGGGCGATATCCTGGTGGTGGACGACAACGCCATGAACCAGGAACTCATGCGCATGGCCCTTGGCTCCAAGGGCTTTACGGTGCACAGCGCCTACAGCGGGGAGGACGCACTGGAATTCCTGGCGGTCCAGCTCGTGGACCTCGTGCTCATGGACATCCAGATGCCGGAAATGGACGGGCTCACAGCCGTGGAGCTGCTGCGCACGCAGCCCCTGGCCGTGCCGCCGGACGTGCCCGTGATCGCCATGACGGCACACGCCCTGCCCGGCGACAGGGAACGGATGATCGAGGCCGGGTGCAATGAATACCTCGCCAAGCCCGTGGACATGAAAGAGCTTTTCGGGCTCCTGGAGCGTTTCCTTTCCGGCCGTCCCAGGGTGGCCTCATCCGATGCCGCAACGGCCGTTTCCCACGCTGTCCCAGGCTCGGTGCAGGGCCCTGTAGGCGAGGAAAATGCCACAAAGGCTGCGGACGCGGAGGATCCGCGGGATTCGGAGGATCTCAGACGGGCGCTGTCGCTGCTGGGAAACAAACGCGACCTGCTGCATCGCCTCGAGAATGTCTACGCCAGGCAGGGGCCCAAGGATGTGGAAGCCTTGCGGGCCGCGCTGGATGAGGGATCGCGCAACGATTTGAAACGTCTCGTCCACCTGCTCAAGAGCACGGCGGCCACGGTGGGCGACAGGGCCACGAGCGAGATAGCCCGGTCCATGGAACCGCTGGCCATGAGCGCCGGCGTGCAGGAGCTTTCGGCCATGACCGACATGCTCGAGAACTCCTTGGCCCGGATGGTGGAATGGCTGAAGAAGCGCAGCGATGGGGATGGAAACGGTAATTGCTGAAAAGATTGCGCTGACACTCGACAAAACATGCTGGTTCAGGAATAAACAGTATGGTTCAAATGGCATTCATGCGCCCCGCGGGCGGCAGGAAAGATACTCCGGTTGGTGACCACGTGAAACAAACCGTTCTAGTGATCGACGACGCCGTCATGATCCGGGACATGCTCCGCGAGATTCTCGAATCGGAAGGCTTGGAGGTGATCGAGGCCTCGGACGGCGAGGAGGCCTTGCGCGTCGCGGACCAGCAGACCCCGGATATTTGCATAGTCGATGTGTTCCTCCCCAAGCGGGGCGGGTTGTCGGTCATGAGTGAGCTGGCCCAGCGCATAGGCGCGGGCCGGATCATCGCGATTACCGGCGGTGAAAGCTTCGACGCCCAGACCGTTCTGGAGCTCGCGCAACCGCTTAAGGTTGCCGACGCTCTGCCCAAACCCATCGACATCAACAAGCTGCTCAACAGTGTCCGCAGAATCCTGCCGAACGCCAAGCCTCGCTCGAAGAACAACGGCGGATCGCCCCACGAAGCCTGATTCCGTCCTGCTTTCCTGTCCGCAACCATCTTCCCGCCCCTTTGTGTCTGCGAGGCGTCCCGAAGTCTCCGGGTCGCTTCCGGAAGGTCGCGTCCATCAGCAGGTCGCGAGGGAATGCTTGACCGCAACGCCTCACTGTATGCATGATCCATTGTCCTGATCCGGGTAAAAATCAGGCATGCAAGCGAGGGGGCATGAAGAAGATAACGGCCAGGCAACTCAAGGTTGGCATGTTCGTTGTCGATGCCGGTCTGTCCTGGATGGATCACCCCTTCCTCTATCAGGAGGAGGGGGAGATCGCGAGCCAGCAGCACATCGAGGCGATTCTCGAGGATGGGTACGAGGAAGTCTTTGTCGATCCCTCGCGCGGCAGCTACGCGGGGCTGGACTACCAGGAGCCCCTGACCGACTCCCTGCTCAACGACATGGACATCCTGGATGGGGTTTCCGCCAAGAAGGTCAGCCTCAAGGAGGAGATGGGCAAGGCGCGCCGGCTCTACTCCGACTCCCTGCAGTTCGCCAGGGAGTTTCTCCACGGCGCGCGCATGGGCTATCTCGTGGACTACTCCCAGTCCGAAAAGCTCGTGGAATCCGTCATCGACAGCGTGATCCGCAACGAGGACGCCGTGGTCAGCCTGACCAAGTTGCGCGATTTCGACGAGTACTCCTACACCCACTCCATCAACGTAGCGGTGCTCGCCGTGGCCTTTGGCAAGAATCTGGGCCTCTCGCATAAGATGCTCCGCTCCCTGGGCTCCGCCGGCATATTCCATGACATCGGCAAGGCGCGGATCCCTGAGGCCATTCTCAACAAGCCGGGCAAGCTGACCGGCGAGGAATTCGAGGTCATGAAATCCCATCCGAAAAAGGGTTTCGACCTCCTGGCCAAGCAGGGCGCGGCCGAGGAAGTCGTGCTGCTCGGCGTGCTCCAGCATCATGAAAAATTCAGCGGCAGGGGCTATCCGGACGGGGTGAGCGGCGACGAAGTCTCCGTGTTGGCGCGGATCATCGCTGTGGCCGACGTGTACGACGCACTGACCAGTGAGCGGGTGTACAAGAAGGGCATGCTCCCGCACAAGGCCCTGGCCCTCATGTATTCCATGCGCGGCATGGATTTCCACACCGGCTACGTGGAACGGTTTATCAAGTCCATGGGCATCTATCCGGTGGGCAGCTTCGTGCGCCTCTCCACGCGCGAATACGCCCTGGTCTCCGGCTCCAACAGCGCACAGCCGCTCTATCCGCAGGTCCTCGTGGTGCTCGACGACAGGCAGCGTCCATGCACCCCGCACGAGGTGGACCTGGCTGAGGTCCGCGAAGGCGGCGACAACGTGCTCGAGATCATCGAGTGCCTGAACCCCAAGGGTTTCAAGATCGATCCGGCCGCGTACCTCATGTAACGATTCATCTTCCGAGAAGGCCCCACCGTGGCTGGATCGGCCGGCGCTCCTTCTTTCGGGCAGGCTCGCCAGGGCTCCTTCACAATTACACGTCAAACTCCGCGGCCAAGCGGAAGGCCTCGACCACGAGCAGGGCCAGATCCAGAACGTAGGTCTTGCTTTCGATGTGCGGCGAGGGCTGGCTTAGCCCACCCAGTGTTCGAATACGGGTAGAGATGTCCCCGCGGGCCGAGTATCCCCAGCCTGGGGCCGCTGGGCCCTTCCAGCATCCGGAACCCTCGTTGGAGTACCCGCCGCCCGGCCGGGCGGCGGTGGTTTGTCCACATCCGCCAAATACGCTAGATTATAACGGCCCTGGCGTATCATCCATCAGCATAAAGCAAACTTTCGGAGCCGCGAATGATCCACCGCAGACGCGTCGACCCGCCGCGACACATATACCCCGTGGACCCCTGGCGCATCATGGAGACCAGATTCCACCCCCCGCTCATCGGCATGATGGAGTCCGTCCTCTCGGTCGCCAACGGCTACATGGGCGTGCGCGGCTGGTTCGACGAAGGCGAGCCCGCACGCGAGCGCGGCATGTTCGTTAACGGATTCCACGAGACCTGGCCCATCGTGTACGGCGAGGAGGCGCACGGTTTCGCCAAGACCGGGCAGACCATGTGCAACGTTCACGGTTTTCCGGCCATCCGCCTGTTCGTGGACGACGAACCCCTGCACCTGCCCACGGCCGTGCTCCGAAAGTACGAACGAATCCTGGACATGCGTCGCGGCGTGCTGGAACGCGAACTGCTGTGGGAGACGCCGGCCGGCAAGCTGGTCCGCGTGCGCTCCACCCGCATGGTCTCCCTCACCCAGCGGCACCTCGGTCTCGTGGAGTACGAGGTGATCATGGAGAAGGGCAGCGCGCCCATCGCCATCAGCTCGGAGCTCAGGCCAGCCGGGGGCAAGGAATCAGCCGGGCCGGCCGCCGGCTCCCATGCCGGCTCCCCGGAGGTGGACGATCCGCGCAAGGCCCAGGGGGCGAGCCTGCGGCCGCGCACCGAGCTCGCCAGGTCCCAGGGCACGCGACTGGAGCTGGGCCTTCGAGCCGAAAAAAGCGGCATGGCGCTGGGAATCGTGGTGGAACATGCGCTGCATGGCGACGCCCAAATGGCCGTGGACTCTTCCTGGAGGTCCGTGGACGGAGGCGATCTCGGCTCCGTGGACTTTTCGGGCCGGCTGGGGCAGGGCCAATCCCTGCGGCTGGAAAAGGTGGCGGCGTACCATTCGTCCCGCAGCCGGTCGCCGGAGGAGCTCATCTCGCGGTGCCGGCGCACAGTGAAGCGCGGACTGCTGCAAGGCGCGCCGAAACTGTTCGAGGAGCAACAGGCCCATCTGGATGCATTTTGGGAGGGCAGCGACATCTCCCTGGAAATGGAGGAATCCCAGGCCAAGCATTCCACGGAAGAGACCATGCAGGCCATCCGCTTCAACCTCTTCCACATCCACCAGGCCGCGGCCCGGGCCGAGGGCGGCGGCATACCGGCCAAGGGGCTGACCGGCCAGGCCTACGAGGGCCACTACTTCTGGGACAGCGAGATATACGTGCTGCCGGCCCTGGTGTACTCGGAGCCGCGCCTGGCCAGGAACCTTTTACGATTCCGCTTCAGCATGCTGGACCAGGCGCGCAGGCGAGCCCACGAGATGAGCCAACGCGGAGCCATGTTCCCCTGGCGGACCATCAACGGCGAGGAGGCCAGCGCCTACTACGCGGCCGGAACCGCGCAATACCACATCAACGCGGACATAGCCTACGCCTTGCGCAAGTACGTCACCGCGACCGGGGACATGGAGTTCCTGTTCGATGAGGGCATGCAGGTCCTCGTGGAGACGGCCAGGCTCTGGAACGATCTCGGCTTCTACTCGAAACGCAAGGGCGGCGCGTTCTGCATAGACGGCGTGACCGGCCCGGACGAGTACACCACGGTGGTGGACAACAACCTCTTCACCAACCTGATGGCGCGGGAAAACCTGCGCTTTGCCGCGGCCTCCGTGGTGGGCATGCGCGAGGCCGCGCCCGAGAAGTACAAGGCGCTGGTCTACGCGGTGGACCTCCAGGAGAGCGAGCCCGAGGCCTGGCTGCGCGCCGCCGAGGCCATGTTCATTCCCTACGACGAGGAGCTGGGCATCCATCCGCAGGACGACAGCTTTCTGGGCAAGGAAGAGTGGGATTTCGAGGCCACGCCCCCGGACATGTATCCGCTGCTTCTCCACTTTCATCCGCTGGTCATCTACCGCTTCAAGGTCATCAAGCAGGCCGACGCCGTGCTGGCCATGTACCTCTTGAGTCACGATTTCAGCCTGGAAGAGAAGAAGCGTAATTTCGAGTACTACGACCAGCGGACCACCGGAGATTCCTCGCTCTCCGTGGGCATCCAGGGCATTGTGGCCATGGAGGTGGGCCAGCGCGAGAAAGCGCGGGAATACTTCCTGTTCGCCACGCTCATGGATCTGGCGGACGTGGCCGGCAAT
>JBMCLC010000054.1:0-7603 GCA_048614715.1 Oceanidesulfovibrio sp. | reverse complement strand
ATGAAGGCCATGGCGATACTGACGATGAAGATGACCAGTGTTGCGAGCTGGTAGCGGATGATGCCGCCGCGGATGTAGTCCACGATGCGGCTGTGGTCCATGCCGATATGCACCCAGCCGCCCACGCCGGCGAGAATGGGATAGGCGGCGTGGATATACGATTCCTTCCCGATGTCCACGACTTCCAGGAACGGCTTCATTGCCAGTTCGCCGCTCTGGGTCAGGGTGCTGTAGAGTCTGACGATGCCGTTGGGGATTCTCGGCGCAAAGGTGTGGGCGAGGATGTCGCCCTTGTCGTCCGTGACCAGGACGTAGGAGACGCCCTCTATTTCGAGATACTGGTCGATGCGTGCCTGGATAAGGGATGCGTCACGCGCAAGGATGTTGTCCAGGTCGGATTCCGCAAGGCTGCCCGCCAGGGCCAGGGCTTTGCTTTCGTATTCTTCCGTGAGCCGCGAGTCCAGGATGACGGCCGTGAGCACGGAGCTTACGGTCGCCATTAATCCAAAAACGATGATCATGAAGATCAATATCTTGTGGAACAGTCGAGAGCGACCGACGCCGCCAGCGTCTTGTCTCTTGTCGGAGACGGTGTCCTGGTGTTTGTCCGAACCCATGTCCCTTGTGTCCAAGATATTGGATTGACTGGAAGCTGACGTCATTGCCGATCCTTGCCGCTGAAACCAGCGGCCTTCGCGACCGTCGCTGCGATGGGGCATGGTAGCTAAAAACAATCGGATGTGGCAACGTATACCAGCCGTCCAATCGCGATTCGTGTATATTTTGCTGGACGCGTGCGCCGAACGTGGCCGGGAGGAGAACTTATGCGCGTGTATTTCATCGGGGTCGGCGAGGCCTTCGACGAACAGCTCCCCAATACATCATTACTCGCCCTGCCCGACTCCTACGACGCGGACGCCGTGCTCCTCGACTGCGGCTTCACCGCGGCCGCGGCGTTCTTCCGCCATGCGCCGCGCCTGCATGCGGACAGTCTGAGCGCTGTGTACCTGACGCACATGCACGGCGACCACTTCATGGGGCTCCCATGGCTTCTCCACCGCCTTGGAGAGGACGGCCGTACAACGCCACTGAAGATACTGGGGCCGACGGAGGCGCACGCGACAATTCCCGCGGCGTACGAACTCGCCTATCCGGGCTCCCTGGCCAAGCTGCCATTCTCCCTGGCATTCGTGAACGTTTCTCCGGGAACGAACATCACCATGGGAGACTGGCGGTTCCGTTTCGCGCCCAGCATTCACAGCCAGCCGAATCTCTCCGTACGCCTGGAGCGCAAGGGCAAGGTCCTGTTCTACAGCGGCGACGGAGCTCCCGGGCCGGGCAGCGCCCAGCTCGCCCGCGGCGCGGATCTGATTGTTCAGGAATCGTATTTTTTGGAAGAAGAGCGCGGCGCGGCAGGCGCTTCTGGGCACGGCTCGGTGGAGGGCAGCATCCGACTGGCGCGCGACGCCCGGGCCGCGAGGCTGGCCCTGGTGCACATCGCGCGCAGCGTGCGCCACGGACGCCGCCCGGAGCTGGACGCCATGACCGCCGCGGCAGACGGCGTGCAGGCCTTCGTGCCGCAGCCGGGATACATGCTCACCATCTGACGGCCGCGGGTCGACCGGTCGTCACTGTCCGTTCGTTTCCTGATTCTCGCCCATGGCGCCGTCCCGGCGCTCGAACTCCAGGATCTTGTCGGCAATGGCCTTGCCCGCCACCTCGTTGCCCCAGGCGTTCCAGTGAGTGTCCCGAATATGGTAGGTGTGCTGCTTGTGTTCGGCCTCGCGCAGAAGAGGCAGCAAGTCGAGGTGCGGAATCCCCTTTTCCCGGCAGTAGGCGGCCACCCGCTTTTGCGGATAGTCGCGGTCATACTCCGATGGGTCCTCGACGATGGACATCAGACGCGCCCACAGGGCGTCGTTGACCTGGAATTCGTCGGGAGCGAGCACCACGATGAACTACGGCCCAGCCTTCCGCCAGAAGCTGTCCAGGGCGTCGAAATACATCCGGTATATGTTCTGGATGTTGGCGCGCTCCGGCTGGCAGAACACAAGCCGCTGCATCTCGCGCTGGATGAACGCCTCCTCACTCAGGGTCGGCTGCTCCTTGGACGGATCGAGCACGTAGTCCGGCACCACGGGTTCGCCCTCGCCGCTGTCCAGCCTGTATTTGTCCAGATTACCGTCGCGTAGCGCGAAATCCACCTTGATGCGAGGCTCCTCGATCTCATACGGGGTTATGAGCTTGTCGATGAACTTGTACACCCGCCAGTTCTGCAGGTGCGAATGCCGCAAGGCATCGGTCTCCACCACGTGGATGTCGTTGGTGAGAAACGCAAGGTAGACGGTGAGGTCCGCGTGCAGCGGTTTGGCCACATGCTTGTATATACGCAGCAGATCGTGCACCTCGGCGTTGGGCAGGCCCATGTTGTGCACGGCCACGCGATCCACGGACGGCGTGTCCGCGAGCGCCTCACGCAGCTGCCGCTCCGCAACCGAGGTGAAATTGTACGGCAGTGGCACCACACCCAGTCCGAACGATCCCGTGATGGACGCCACCACGTAGTCCCCGTTGGAGTCCGGGAAAAACTCCTCGTCGTAGAACCTGTCCGCATTGAACGCGTAGCCGAGGTACGTGTAGTTCAGAAGCTGCTGCTGCTCGATGAACTGTCGTGAGGCCAGCGACTTGTTCCAGTACGCCGTGGTGAAGAAGAACTGGCTGTGCAGCGTCATGGCCACCTCCACCAGCAGGAGGAGGGCGATCACGCTGAAAACGGCCTTGTCCACGGCGCGCAGGCTGCGTGGAGGCTCGGAAAACGATTTCGGCGCATAGACCAGGACGAGAACCAGAAGACCGTGCGCGATGGTGTACACCGCCATGAACACTGTGCCCACGAGGATGATATTCTCGAACAAAGCCTTGAACATCACCGTGCCCACGATGACCGCGGCGACGAAGCCGTAGGTCCAGAGCCTCAGCAACCACCAGCTCCGCCATTCGCTCACGCCGGCCCACCAGCGGCGGGCTCCCAGCGCCAGCCGGATGATGGCGAGGGCCAGAGCGATGGCGCCGATGCCGATGGACACGAGGCCCAGCGTGAAGGTCTCCAGCATAAGGGGCATGTAAACAGCGTTGACCTTGGCGAAGTCCACCACGAGCGTGGATACGGCGGCGCCCAGCGCGTATGGCAGGAGCGCCAGCAGTGCGAGCGCGATGGTGCGGGGATGGAGTATTGATCGAAGCATGTCGTGCAACCCGAAGAATTACTGAGAGCACAAAATGTTTAACATCATGTTGCTCGAAGTTATAAGCACGGCCACGCAGAAAGCGGGGCCACGCGGCGAAGGCCGAGAGCGAAATGTATTAACCATTCTGCTTTGCGTAGTAAATGAATGGGGCGACTTCTTCCGCATGGAAGCGCCGCCCCGAAAATACGTCATCGGCGATGGAAGGCCGTCCAGTCGCACTGGCCTCCTTCCGATCAAGGGTAAGTGATTTAGCTTTTTACGCCGCCAGTGACAAGTGCGGTGGAAGACGACTCAATCGAGCTGCAATCCCCATATATCCCGAGCGTATTCGGCTATGGACCGGTCGCTGGAGAAGAATCCCATCCGCGCCGAATTGAGGATCGATCGACGGTTCCACTCGTCCTGGTCGCGGTAGAGCGCGGCGACCTTTTCCTGGGTGTCCAAGTAGGAACGGTAGTCGGCCAGCAGGCAGTAGCGGTCGCCGCCGCTGAGCAGCGATCCCACGAGGGGCTGGAAGATGCCCGGTTCGTCGCGGGAGAAGAAATCGCCGGAAATCATGTCCAGGGAGCGTTTCAGCTCCGGATCCTGCTCGTAGTACCGCCAGGGGTTGTACCCCTCGCGCTTGAGGTTCTCTATGCCCTCGGCCGTGTGGCCGAAGAGGAACATGTTCTCCTTGCCTATCCGCTCGGCCATCTCGATGGTCGCTCCGTCCAGCGTTCCTATGGTCAAGGCGCCATTTATGGCGAACTTCATGTTGCCTGTTCCGGAGGCCTCCATGCCGGCCATGGATATCTGTTCCGAAAGCTCGGTGGCCGGAATGATCACTTCTGCCTGGGAGACCCGGTAGTTCGGCATGAAGTGGACCGCCAGACGGTTCGCCACGCGCGGTTCCGAGTTGACCACGGAGGCCACGGCGTTGATCAGCCGGATGATGCGCTTGGCCATGAAATAGCCTGGGGCGGCCTTGCCTCCGAAAAGCACTGTGCGCGGCGTGACGTCGAGCTGCGGGTCGTCGATGAGGCGGTTGAACAGGGTGACCACATGCAGCACGTTGAGCAGTTGCCGCTTGTACTCGTGGATGCGCTTGATCTGGACGTCGAACATGGAGTCCAGGTTTACGGCCACGCCCATGTGCCGCTCCATGTAGTCCCGCAGGTGCTCCTTGTTGGCGCGTTTCACGCCGCCCCATTTTCTGCGGAACTCGGCGTCGTCGGCGTAGGGCTCTATTTGGTTGATGAGGTCGAGCTCGCGCAGGAACGCTTCGGAGTTGAGCGTTTCGCCGATGAGGCCTGTGAGCCGCGGATTGGACTGCCGCAACCAGCGCCGGGGGGTCACGCCGTTGGTCTTGTTGTTGATCTTGCCGGGATAGAGTTCCTGGAAGTCCTTGAACACGGAATCCCTGAGAATCTGCGTGTGCAGTGCGGCCACGCCATTAACCGAGTGGGAGCCCACGATGGCGAGGTTGGCCATGCGCACCCGTTTTTCGTTCCCCTCGGCGATGAGCGAAAGCCGGCGCTTGCGGTCGTCCAGCTCGGCGCGGGGAAGCCCGGCGTAGTGCTGCTCCACGAAATCCATAAAACGCCTGTTGATCTCGTAAATGATTTCCAGGTGGCGCGGCAGCACCTGGCCGAAAAGGTCCACAGGCCATGTCTCCAGGGCCTCGGGCAGGATGGTGTGGTTCGTGTAGGCGAATGTCTTTTCGCAGACAGCCCACGCTGTATCCCAGTCGAGGAGTTCCACGTCGATGAGCACGCGCATGAGCTCCGGCACGGCCACGGCCGGGTGGGTGTCGTTGAGCTGGATGGCGACCTTCTCGGGAAAATCTCTGAAATCACTGTTGTTTTTTTTGAAGCGACGCACTATGTCGTGCAGGGAGGCGGCCACGAAGAAGTACTGCTGCTTGAGCCTGAGCTCGCGTCCCTGGATGACTTCCTCGCTGGGGTACAGGACCTTGGAGATGTTCTCGTCGCGCACCTTCTCTTCCACGGCGCCCACGTAGTCGCCCGTGTTGAAGTAGGAGAGGTCGAACTCCCTGTCGCTGCGCGCGGACCACAGCCGCATGTTGATGGTCTTCTTGTTGCGGTAGCCGGGCACCAGCATGTCGCAAGGCATGGCGTGAACCCTGTCCTCGGGAATCCAGTCGTTGCGCATCCTGCCCTTTTCGTCCACCCAGCGGTGGACGTGGCCGCCGAACCTGACCTCCACCAGGCTGTTGCCGCGGTCGAACTCCCAGGGGTTGAAGGAACGCATCCAGTTGTCGGCCTTCTCCACCTGGGCGCCGTTCTCGATGACCTGGTTGAACATGCCGTAGTCGTAGCGGATGCCGTATCCATAGCCCGGCACACCCAACGTGGCCATGGAGTCCAGATAGCAGGAGGCGAGACGGCCCAGGCCGCCGTTGCCGAGGCCGGCGTCGTGCTCCACCTCGGTCAGTTCCTCGAGGTTCAGGCCGAAATCCGCCATGGCGCGGTACGCCGCGTGGTACAGCCCCAGACAAATGAGGTTGTTCACCAGAGATTTACCGGGCAGGTACTCGAGCGAGAGGTAGTACACCCGTTTGGCTTCCTCGTCGTAGTAGCTTCGCTGCGTGGTGAGCCACTGCTCCACAAGTCTGTCGCGTACGGCCAGAGCCAATCCGTAGTAGTAGTTGTACTTCTTCTTCCTGGCGTAATCGCTGCCCAGGGTCGAGACGATATGGCGTATGACGTCCGCCTTCAGGGCCTCGGGATCGTCCTCGGACGGGGGGCAATAGCGCCACTGAAAACCTTCCGCCGAGATATCCGGGCTCATGGTGAGGTCGACTCGTTTTTTCCAATCTGCCATGCACTAGGCTCCTTGCGGGTCTGGCCGAAGCCGCGGGTTCTCAAACAAACACCTTCATAGCGTGCCCGCCGGGTCCTTGGCAAACACTCATCCAATCTCCGCTCGGAGATTGACCGAATTGTCATGAAAATACGGCGAGTCTGCGCGCAAGGACAAAGAGCCTCTAACCGGATTGCCCGCAGGGATCGGCCCCTGGCGCGGGGTAGCCGCGAACGCCACGCCAGACGCGGCTATTGGAACAGTTTCAGTATGATGTAGTAGGCGAGGTACCCGACCCCGAGCGCAGGCAGGCTGAGCACTCACGGCCGGCAAAAGGCGCTGCCCCGCAACAGAAGCATGGCCAGCGCCAGCACTCCCGCGCCTATCGCCACTCCCGCCACGGCGGCTATGGTCTGTATCATTGTTCTGTCCTCCGGTCCGGCGTTGTTAGCTTCGCTACTGGTTTTGCTACCATGCACCATGATGCACAACCGCCCCCGCGGTCAAGGGACTGAACTCCAAACAGCGCCATCCATGAATAGCTACAGGCGCACCCGGAGATGCCGAGTGCGCCTGGACCGAATTGAGGGTCAGAGGCTGCGCTACTTGCAGCGGTATTTGTGACGCACCGAAATATCGACCATGTCCGGCAGCTTTGCTAAGAGGCATGGCTTCAGGACGGTGATGAAAGCGGTAATGGCGGCCTGGAGCGCAACGCCACCCGTGACGACAACAGCGCCTATAGCCGCCAGGGCGGTGGCGGTAGCGCTCTGCCTCAGGCAATCCTCCACAGCCGCCTTGATGTCATGCCCCGAGGCGGTGACCACCTCCAGAATCCACTCGTTGCGACTGCCTCGGCAGCGTGGGGGCCACAGGTCGCAACAATCCAGAGGATTGTCGTAGCCCGCTATAACCCGCCTGAACACATTACGTTTTCCTGCGCTCTCAATGCGGATGTCTAACCCCCCTGCCGCCAGTGTCTCCTCCTCGCCCATCTGTATGCGGGGATCATCACTTGCATAAACTTCAACCGGATTGAGCGACTTGGCAACGAACTCGTCGCTGGGTGTGAGGACTTTGTTGATCTGGACTTTCCGCGGCGCGGGACCTTCGTTTGGCAGTGAATAGTTCATGATAAGAGAATCACCGAACGTGTGATTCTTGATCACCTCGACCACGTTGAAGGGGGTAATGACGGGAAGCGACACCTCGTCCTTCGGCGGAGGGTATTGAACGAACGTCAGGTCAGATTCCTTTTCCATGCAGAGGCTCGGCTGCAGATCATTTTTCCAGCCGCTCGTTGGATTGGACCCCATGGCCAACACATATACGTCTCCATCTTTTTCGAACGCCCGAACCTCGTCCAGAACACCCACAAACGCATACGACATAAACCACCTCCTTTTTTTCCTGTGCAATCCTCCCATTTTGTCTATTGTCTAAGCATTATTTTATCAATCTGCAACACAAATATTTCATTGACCCCAAAATAAAAGTACAAGCACATATGCAACGGCGCGCACTGCCGGAAGGCGGGTCGGATTGCTCAGGCC
>JBMCLC010000053.1:0-7630 GCA_048614715.1 Oceanidesulfovibrio sp. | reverse complement strand
GTCCGGTCATGTCCAGCAGTCGCGGGTACTGGCGTGTGCGCTCGGACTTGGGCACGGACTGCAGATCGGCGTAGAGGTCCATGTTCTCGCGCACGGAAAGGTCCTCGTACAAGCCGAACCGCTGGGGCATGTAGCCGATGGCTGCCTGGATTTCCCGGGCGTTCTTCATGGAGTCCATGCCAAGCACGGTGATGGAGCCGGAACCCGGCGCGAGCAAGCCGGCGGCCATGCGCAGCAGCGTGGTCTTGCCGGCGCCGTCCGGTCCCAGCAGGCCGTTCACCGACCCTGGCTTTATGGCGAGGGACACGTCGTTCAGCGCGAGAATCTCACGCGCCCCGAGCATGAACCGCTTGCTCACCCCGGATACGGCCAGGGCGCTTTCGCGGCTGTCAGCATGGTCCGGGGTGGTGCCGGGTGTCACTCGGCCTTCTCCGTGGCGTTGGAGCCGGGCCGGTCCACAGGGGCCATGTAGGATGCCGGGGTCGTGCCGTTGCCGGCCAGACTCAGGTGGACCGTGGCGGGCATGCCGAGCCGCAGGTCATTGTCCGGATCGCGCACGAAAAAGCGGACCTCGTAGACAAGATCGGTGCGCAGTTCCGGTGTTTCCACGCTGCGGGGGGTAAACTCCGCCATGGGCGAAATGAAGCCGATCCAGCCGGGATAGGTCGTGTCCGGGTAGGTGTCGATGGTGGCGTTGCCGGTCATGCCCGGGTGAATGCGGCCCAGGTTGGTCTCGGAGACGTAGGTGCGTATCCACTTGGGATCCATGATCGCCACGCTGAAGACCGGCCGTTGGGGCGAGGCGATGTCCCCGGGTTCCAGCAGTCGGTTGCGCACCACGCCGTTCCGGGGGGAGCGCAGGGTGTACTCCTCGAGCTGGGTCTGGAGAAGCATGAGCTGGGCGTGTAGGGCGTCGAGCCGGGCGCGCGCCTCGTTAATATCCTCCCAGCGGGGTCCGGCAAGCAGGAGGTCGAGCTGTTTTTTCGCGGCCCGCACCCTGGCCTGGGCCACGTCGCGCCTGGCGCGGGCGTCGTCCACGTCCTGCTGCGCCACGGCGTCGCGCCGGAGCAGTCGCACCTGGCGGTCCAGGGTCTGCTGGGCGATTTCCAGCTCGGCCTCGAATCGTTCCACATCGGCCCGTGCGCTCTCTATCTCCTGGGTCCGGGTGCCGTTCTCCAGCCGGGTGACCACGAAACGCTGGGCCTCGGCGTTGGCTCTGGTGGCGGCAATGTTCTCCTCGAGCCGTTCGGTCTCCAGCCGTGCGAGCACCTGGCCCTTTTCCACCACGTCGCCTTCTTCCACGAGCACTGCTTCGATGCGCTCGGAATCCTTGAATGCAAGGTTGACCTCGCGCAGATCCACATTGCCGTACAGAGTGAGCTCGTTCGTGACCTCGGGCTCCTGGAGATGGAGGTAGAGACGGTATCCTCCGTAGCCGAGCAGGGCGAGAATGATGAGGATTATGAGCATTTTACGCACGAAGTGTCTCCTTGGATTGAGGCCGCGCGCTGTTGCGTCGTGCAGGATATGGGAGAAGGCTAAGCCTGTTCGCGGCCGCTGTCAAATCTAAATTTTAAATTTTTGTTTGAACCCTGTGTTCATTTCTGTCATACTCTTCACTATAAATTATGAAGGAGGAACGGATGAAACCGCCCACAGACACGCCGCCGGATGGCGCGGGGCATACCGGCACCAAGGCCAGACTGCTCGAATCGGCCGGGCGCATCTACGCTGCCAAGGGGTTCCAGCGCGCCACGGGCAAGGAGATATGCCGCGACGCCGGAGCAAACACGGCGGCCATCAACTACCATTTCGGCTCCAAGGAGGCGTTATACGCCGCGGTTCTGGTGGAAGCGCACCGCCGGCTCATGGACCGCGAGGCCATGGCTGCGGCCCTGTCGCCGGATATGGACCCGCGCGCGCGGCTGGCCCGATTCCTGGATACGCTGATCCGGCGGCTTTTCTCGGAATCCGCCGAGAGCTGGCCCATGCAGGTGGTGGTCCGGGAAATGAGCGACCCCACCCCGGCCCTCGATACCCTGGTCGAAAAGGAGGTCCGGCCCAAGTCGCTCATCTTGCGCGCGGCCGTGGCCGAGATAATGGAGCTGCCGCCGGACCACGAAGCCGTGCTCCGCGCCACCATCTCCACCATCGCGCAGGTCATCGCGCTGTTCCAGAACCGGCCGGCGTTGATACGCATCTTCCCGGAACTCGACTGGTCCGGGAAATCCTTGGAGCGCGTACGCGACCACATCATCTCCTACAGTCTTGGCGGGGCACTGGCTGTGGCGGATACGACGCGGAAGGGGTTCTCCGGCCCCTGATCACCGCGACAGCTCCTCCGGAAAACCCAGTTCACCGCTTCAAAACTCAGGATTGCCGGCCCGTGCTGGAAGCCTGATGCCGAAGTGCTCGCGACCGATCTAGACCTCCCGCCGGCTATCGCCTATGGTGCCGGTCGGAGGATTACTCATGAAACGTCTCAAAGACATTGCCGAGAAGTCGTCGTCCTGGGAGCGGTTCCACGAGATCGCCCCGGACGACAGGATCGAGCTCCACGAGCTCGTACACCGCATCGCCCTGGCCGAGGACGGCGGGGACACGGAAACCATGGAGCAGCTTGTGGCGGAGGACTGCGCATACCGCCGCGAGGACGAGGAGATGGGCCCGTACCGCAGCTGGGTGGAGCGCTCCACGCCGGTGATGGTGCGCATCCGCCGGCAGCACGCCAACACTGTTTTCGACGTGTCCGGGTGGTGCAAGACCGAAGGGTCGAGCTACCTGACACTGGTGCGCACGGACGGCGAGCACAGCCCGCGCATCGCCGCGAGCATCCTGGTGCGCGACGCCTATGAAAAGCGCGGCGGCCGCTGGGTGCTCACCGCGCGGGAGCATTGCGAAATCGCCCTGGAAGAGTGGTACGTCCTGCCCGAGTAAGCCCCGTCCCGTCTGATCCATTCGCACGCGATAGTAACGACACAATGGCTGTGCGTCTTCACAACGGCGCGCTTATTGGTGTAGGGTGTGGTTCCGTAACCATTCCCCTTTGACCGCTATAGCCATTTGGCTGAGATGTAAGGAGATGAGTAGTATGGCCCAGAACAAGTCCGTACGCGGCACCCAGACCGAGAAGAACCTCATGGCCTCGTTCGCCGGTGAATCCATGGCCCGCAATCGCTACAACTACTTTGCCGGCAAGGCAAAGGACGAAGGCTACGTGCAGATCGCGAACATCTTCAATGAAACCGCTGATCAGGAACGCATGCACGCGAAGCGCTTTCTCAGTTTTCTGGAGGGCGGCGGCGTAATGGTTGAGTACGAGTACCCGGCCGAGATCATCCGCGGCACCTACGAGAATCTGCTGGCCGCAGCCGCAGGCGAGCACCACGAGAACACGGAGATGTACCCCGGATTCGCCGAAGTGGCGCGGGAGGATGGATTCCCCCAGATCGCCATCCTCTGGCAAAACGTGGCCAATGCCGAGGTCTTCCACGAGCGCCGTTACCTGGAGCTCGCCGAGAACATCGACAAGGGCCGCGTGTTCCAGCGCACAGAAAAGGCCACCTGGCGCTGCATCAAGTGCGGCTTCGTGCACGAAGGCTCCGAGCCGCCCAAGAAATGCCCGGCCTGCCTGCATCCCCAGGCGTGGTTCGAGCTGTTGTGCACCAACTGGTAGCCGAAAACGACCGCGAACGATTCACGCAAAGCCGCCGTCCTCCGATGAGGGCGGCGGCTTTATACATGAGAGGGCGCTCGCGCTCCTCGCCCCGATCGTCCATATTTCTAGACATCCACGCCCAGGGCTTCGCGTACCACGAAGCTGATGAGGAAGCTGACCATGGCCACGCCCATGGAAATGGCGGCCATTTCCATGTAGCTGCGCCTGAAGGGCTGGTTGCGGCTCACCGAGTTGTAGAAAGTGAACACGGCGATGATGAGCAGGGCGTTCACCAGGGTCCAGGCCACGGCCAGGGCCGGGTTGGACAGCAGCAGGAATGGCAGGACAAGGATGACGACCGCGCTGAAGTAGGTGACGCCGGTGTAGATTGCGGCCTTGAGCGGATGCTTCTGGGTGTCCACGTCCTCCTTGGTGGAGAGGTACTCCGAGGCGGCCATGGAGAGCGAGGCCGAGATGCCCGTCACCAGGCCGACCATGGCGATGAGATCGGTGTCGCGCAGGGCCAGGGTGAAGCCGGCGATGGCGCCGGTGAGTTCCACCAGGGCGTCGTTCAGGCCGAGGACAATGCTCGACACGTATTTGAGGCGGTCTTCATCGTACATGGAAATGAGTTGCTGTTCGTGCTCCTCCTCGTCCTGGTCGATGTTCGCGATCTCAGGTATGTCCTTGGAAAGCTCGCGGTAGGATCGCTGCGCCCTGGACTCTCCTGATTCCATGAGTCGCAGGGTGAATGTGATGCCGAAGAGCGTGGCGCACAGCGCGAAGAGTCGGACCTTGAACATGTCCGGCTCGGGCTGCTCGCCGGTCAGGGCCTCCAGCGTCCTGTAGTGGCGCATCTCGTCGGCGGCGATGGTTTGCAGCACCTTCCTGTTCGCGGGCTCGGGTTCCCGGGCGGCGAGTCTCTTGTAGATGTGATATTCCGTGATCTCCGAGAGTTGCATGGAAAGCAGCGCGGTGCGGGTCTGTGTGTCCATTTGCGTGTCCTTTGAGCGGGGTATTGCGGGAAACCTTGTGTATCCCGGAGGGGATTTACGGGCAAGCGCCACGCGGCTGAGAATAGTTTTCAATAAATTGATACGCCGACGAGGCCGGAAAAATGGAGAGGGCCTTGGCGTACATGGATGATCTGAGGTAAAGGGTGGAATACGCCGAAATGCGCGCCAGTTTCGCGATCATTTCCACAGCAACTGCGCAACAGTGCATAATAGGATATCCGCCATGAGATCGATGACCCGCTATTTCTGCCACCGGGCCTACAGCGTGAGCAGGCCCATGCAGTTTTTCCTGGCCTTTCTGGGCACAAGCGCCGCCCAGCGGGGACCGCTCTGGTGGGCAGCCCACCACATGCGGCACCATCGCAATCCGGACGCCGAAGGCGACGTCCATTCCCCGGTGCTGCGCGGCTTCCTGTGGGCTCACGTGGGTTGGACGTTCGTCCCGGAGAACGCCTCCACCGACATGAAGTCGATGAAAGGGTGGGCCAAATACCCGGAGCTTAGACTCCTGAACCGGTTCCACCAGATCGCGCCGGCGGCGTGGGCGGCTGGATGCTACGGATTGGGCTGGTGGCTCGGTTCCAGCTATCCGCACCTGGGAACATCCGGACCGCAGATGTTGATATGGGGATTCTTCATACCGACGGTCGTGTTGTACCACGCCACGTTCTGCGTCAATTCCGTGTGCCATATGTGGGGGTTGCGTAGGTACGAGACCAACGACCAGAGCAGGAACAATCCGCTGGTTGCACTTGCCACCCTGGGCGAGGGCTGGCACAACAACCACCACCGCTTCCCGATCTCCGCACGCCAGGGCGTCGGCTTCTGGGAGTTCGACCCCACATACTGGATCCTGCGCGGGCTGGCTGCGTTGGGACTGGTCAGCAACATCCGGGAGCGGCCGGCAGCCACGCGCGAGTGAGGCGTATGTCCAAAATTATAGACATTACCATGGTGCTGGACCCAGGATACCCGCCGTTCCCCGGCGATCCAGGCGTGTCTTTTGAAACCTACAAGGACGTGGAGCGGGGCGACCCCTACCGAGCGGTCAAACTGTCCATGCTCAACCACGCCGGCACGCACATCGACACCCCGGCCCATTTCCTGCCAAACGGTATGAGGGTGGACGCCATTCCCCTGGAAACGCTCATCGGACCGGCGTATGTGGCGCGGACCGGGGCCTGCCGCATAGGCCCGGAGGATCTGGAGGCGTGCGCCGGAACCGTGGCCCAGCGCCGGCTGATTTTGAAGACACCCAACTCCGCCCGGCCGGAACTCTACGAGAAACCGTTCCGGACGGACTTCTGCTCGCTGACCCCGTCCGGAGCGCGATGGATCGCGGACAAGGGCTTTGTCCTCGTGGGCATCGACTGTGCGTCCGCGGAGCTGTTCGACGACGCCGAGCACGAGGCGCATCGCATTCTACTCGAGGCGGGCATCGTCATCCTCGAATGGCTCGTGCTCTCCCATGTGGAGCCGGGAGCGTACGAACTCACCTGCCTGCCGCTCAAGCTCGGCGGGCTGGACGGCGCGCCGGCCCGTGCGGTGCTGCGCACCATCGGGTAGTTCCCCGCGCTTTTTACGTACGATTTACGCCAGCCGTTGCCATAATGGTGTGATTTGCGTCATTATGGGGAAATGTCTCAGGAAAACAGGCCGGGCCGATCCCCCCATCCCATTCGCATGGCGCTCGCCGCCACGAGCATGGCCGCCGCGTGCGCGGTGTGGGCGTTCGTGCTCCTCGGCTTCAGCGTGGCCGCGCTGCTGCTCAATCCGGCGGATACCGTGCCCTATGCGGTGCAGCTCGCCGCGCCCGGCAGCCACGTCCAGGTGGAACGGTTCGAGATCGTCTCGGCGTGGCCCCTCACCCTGGAATTACACCGTATGCAGGTCCATGGGCAGGACGGCGACGAGATATTTGCGGTGGAGCGCGCCACGATAATGGCCGACCCCAGATCCGGGTGGCAAGACGGACTCTGGATTCGCAAGATGGAACTCCACGGACCGCGTGCAGCCATCCGCGCCACGGCGGAAAACGGCACTGCCGGAGATGGGGACCCCGCCGTGTGGAATCCCGAGTCATTGCGCGGCCTGTTTTTTTACAAGGAAGTTCATTGTACGAATGGCGCGTTCATCCTGCACGCCGGCAACCGCACCATCGAGGCGCGGGAGCTCGCCTTCAGCCTACGGCCCGTGGATGATGCGGATGCCGACCCTTCTGACGCAACCTTACGCACGGCAAGCCTGAACGCCACGGTGCGGGTGAGCGAGGCCGGCGCCGCGATGGCCGAGGCGCGGCTGCATGGCGAGGGCGAGGTCCGTGCCGACAGGTTTACCATGGAAATGCGGGTGGCCGACGGCCGCGTGGACACGGCAGGTGCGGCCGGCGCGGTTGGGGGGCGGGCCGAGTTCGTGCTGACGCCGGAAACCCTGGACGTGGACAACTTTGCTCTGGATTTTACGCCAGCGGACGAATTCAGACAGCGGACTGGCATAGAAGGCGCGGTCCATCTTCAGCTCGGCGGACGTCTCGTTCTGGACGAGAGCCGGTACGAGCTGAGAACGCTGGTGGCAGACCTGCCGGAGACGTTGACCGTGCATGGCAACGCAACCGGCGGGTTCGACAGCATGCCGTCCACAGCGACGTTCAGGCTGCACGCGCCGGCGCTGGGCGCGGTGCTGGAGCAGGCGCGCCCGCATGTGGCGGCTCTGGAGGCCATGCAGGGCGAGGGCGGACCAGTGAGCGCCACGCTGCGCATCGATCCGGAGCGCGTCCGGATCGACATCCACGCCGAAAACGCCACCATGAGGTTTGGCGCGGACAGAGTCGTGACCGCCCGGGCACTGCACTGCAACGGCACGACGCCCCGGGGGGGCAAGCTCGAAGCGCTTGTCCTGGGCGATTCCGGTTCGTTGGAAACACTCGCGATCACTGGTGCAATAGACACGGTAGCGG
>JBMCLC010000052.1:0-7635 GCA_048614715.1 Oceanidesulfovibrio sp. | reverse complement strand
GCGCCCGAATCAAAGCCTCATCCTGTGGGACAACACGACTTTATGGAATGTGCCACCAAATGGCAATACGATTCCCGCAATCGTATGCCGCTGCCACGGACAATGCCGCTGGAACCACTGGCCGCGTGCAGCGCATTCCCGCAACCTGCCCGCTGAACCCGGCTCTTCGTTTCTGTGCTGGTGCGCGGGGCCCTTGTTCTGCTAAGGTTGGTTTCGCCGCCAGCAACGTCTACCCATGCGCCAAGGAGGTTGTCGCCATGAGACGCGTCGTTCTTCCCGTGCTTGCTCTTGTTCTGCTCTGTATCGCGGTTCTGGGGTGCGAGCCCAGACCCCAGGTCGTCATCGCCCCCATCTCGCCGGAGGTTTTCCGTTTCCCCAACGGCGCCATCCTGCCGGCGGATGTTCCGGATAGAGCCGGCGCCCTCGCCGAGATCGCCGTGGAGGCGCACAACCGCCACATGGCCGGCGGCCCGGGCTTGGCCGCCAACCGCGAATCCGTCGAGATAGCCATGGACATGTTCTACGACCTGTCCCAGGCCCAGGGCGCCGGCGAGGTGACCCTGTTCTTCGACACGGGCCGCTCGAACCTCAAGCCGGCGGAGCGCGACAAGCTCGAACAATTCCTGAGCCGCATCGCGGCGGAAAGCTACGGTCGCACCGTGCACCTGCTGATCATCGGCAGCGCCTCGGCCACCGGCCCCCGGGAGCTGAACACCAAGCTCTCCACCCGCCGCACGGAGGCGACCCTGCCCTATATCCAGCGCATGCTCAGCGGCGCGCCCTACGCAACGCACCCCATCAACGCGCTGGGCGAGATGTACAGCCCGCGGAATGTGCCCTACGAGGTCCACAAACTGTACCAGTACGCGCAGGTCATCGCGGCATACGGGCCGTAGCCCGTCCGGTCTTGGGCCGCGGTGGACGGCCGCGCCTTGCCATCGCTGAGACTTTGCGGATACATAGGTCTTGTCGATACAATCCATTGGTATATGTATGTTTCTCCAAGCCGATTGCATTTCCAAAGCCTATGGCGGCCAGGCCGTGCTCCAGGACGTGACCTTCGAGGTCGAGGCCGGCGAGATGGTTTCCATCATCGGCCCATCCGGCGTAGGCAAGACCACGCTGCTGCGGATACTCGCCGGACTGGAGAAGGCCGATGCAGGCAGCCTCCATTTCGCAGAGCGGCCGTCCAGAAAGCATCCGGTCATCCTGGTGTTCCAGGACTACTTGCTGTTCCCCAGCCTCACCGTGTTCGAGAACGTGGCCTTCGGCCTGCGCGTGCGGCGGCGGCCGCGTCGCACGATAGCCGACGCTGTCGCCAAAGCGCTCGCCCATTTCGGCCTGTCGGACAAGGCGGACAGCTACCCCAACCAGCTCTCGGCCGGTCAGAAGCAGCGCGTGGCCATAGCCCGCGCCGTGGTGGTGAACCCGGCCCTGCTTCTGTTGGACGAACCTTTCGCCAACCTGGACCCGACTCTGAAAATGCAGACCGCAGAGTTCCTGCGACAAACGCAACGCGCCTTCGGCGTGACCACGGTGAGCGTGACCCACGATCTGGCCGAGGCCCTGGCCATGTCCGACCGTGTTGGGCTGATGCTGGATGGCCGGCTGGTGCAGTACGCCACGGCCGAGGATGTCTACCACAACCCCGTCAGCCTGAAGGCCGCGCGGTTTTTGGGGCCTGTAAACCGGCTGGAACCGGCCATGGCCGAGCGTCTGGGTCTGGCCGCCAACGGCGAGCCCGTCTTGGTCCGGCCGGAATCGTTGACCATGCTCCATGACGAGCACGGCCCGGCTACCGTGGAAATCAGCCGTTTCGCCGGCGCGCTGACCAAGTACACGGTCCGCTTCGCGGACATTCGGATCGAGGTCCTGTGCCCGAGCAACGGCTTCCGCGCTGGCGACCGCGTCTCCCTGCGCGCCGCAAAAGGCCACAACCACACGACCACACTGGAAGGAACGGTATGACCACGCGATTCTACCCCACCAGACTCCTCGTTCTTGCGCTGCTTGCTGCCCTTCTGCTGCTCGCAGGGTGTTCCGATGAACCGTCGCCCGAAACCGGACCGGCCGAGCACGCCGCGCCAAACGCCACGGCTCCGGCCAAGAAGGCGCCGGAGCAGGGCGGCACGCCCACGGGCGAGTTCATCAAAGCGAGCAAGATCCCCCGCGGCGACGAGCTTCTGGAAACGCCCTGGCCGGACATAGAGAACGCCGCTCGCGGCGCCACCGTTCGTTTCTACATGTATGGCGGGTTCGCCCACACGAACAAATGGATAGACGGCTGGGTGGCCGACCAGGTCAAGGAGCGCTACGACATTACCCTGGAGCGGGTGCCCATGGACGCCAGCGTGTTCATCAACAAGCTTCTCGGCGAGAAATCCGCCGGCCAGGATGAAGGCGTCATCGACCTCTTGTGGATCAACGGCGAGAACTTCAAGAACGCCATGGAGGCCGACCTGCTCTTCGGCCCCTACGCCAACCTCTGCCCCAACTATGTGGAACACGTGAACAAGGACATGGCGGCCATGGACTTCGGCTATCCCACCAGAGGGTACGAAACGCCGTACGGCAAGGCGCAGTTCGTGTTCGAGTACGACTCGG
This sequence comes from Oceanidesulfovibrio sp., assembly GCA_048614715.1. Classification (GTDB taxonomy): domain Bacteria; phylum Desulfobacterota; class Desulfovibrionia; order Desulfovibrionales; family Desulfovibrionaceae; genus Oceanidesulfovibrio. The sequence continues at coordinate 5,031 of JBMCLC010000052.1, read as the reverse complement.
CCAGGCTGAACAACCCGCCGCGCTCCTTTGCCGCGCTGCCCCAGTGGGCGGCGGACAATCCCGGCGTGTTCACCTATCCTCGTCCGCCGGACTTCACGGGCTCGGCCTTTATCCGCCAGGCCTTTTATGCGACCACCGGCGGGCACGAACAGTACATGGAGGGGTTCGACCAGGAATTGTTCCAGGAGAACGCCCCCGCCCTCTGGGACTATCTGAACGGCATGGAGGACGACCTCTGGGAAGCGGGCGACGCCTACCCCAAGGACAGCGCCATACTGGACACGCTGTTCGCCCGCGGCGAGCTGCTGCTGAACATGAGCTACCACCCCATGCACGCGCAGTCCAAGATTCTGGACGGCACCTACCCGGAAACGGTGCGCACCTACGTGATGGAGGAAGGCTCCATCTACAATCTGCACTTCACCGCCATCCCCTATAACGCCCCGAACAAGACCGCGGCCATGGTGGTGGCCAACTTCCTCATGTCGCCGGAAGCGCAGCTCTCCAAGTTCGATCCGCAAAACTGGGGCGACTACCCTGCCATAGACCTGACCACCCTGTCCGAGGAATGGCGCCCGAGGTTCGAGGCCGTGGACCTGGGCAAGCCGACATTGTCGCCTGATGTCCTGGCCGAACACGCCGTGCCCGAGATTCCGGCCCCGTACGTGGAAGCCCTGGAGAACGGCTGGGAAGACAACGTATTGCACCAGTAGCGGATACGCTCCCATGGCCGATTCCCGCACCCATATGACGCTCGGCCGTGCGCTGTTGCGCCTCTCGCCGCTGGCGCTGCCGTGCGTGGCGCTGTTTGGCGGCGGTCTGACTCTGGCCGTGGCCCAATCCTTCGGCGTCGCGCTGCCATTTGCGTACGAGGGCGGCGCGACAGCCGCGTACGCCGAGCTGACCCGGCCGCATCTTGCCGGCTCCATCGTTTTGTCCCTGTGGGTGGCCCTGGCCTCCGCCGGCCTCTCGGTGTTTTTCGGCTCCGTGCTGGCCTACGCAATCTGGCGGCTGCCCACATTCTGGCAGCGTTGCGCCATCATCTACAAGATGCCGCTCATTCTGCCGCCCATCGCCGTGGGATTTCTGGCCATCATCTTCCTGAGCCGCAGCGGCGTGCTCAGCTCCATCGCCTACCATGTCGGCCTGGTGGACACGCCGGCGGATTTCCCCTCCATCCTTTACGGCGGCTGGGGGTTCGGCATCATCCTGGCCTACGTGTACAAGGAGACGCCCTTCGTGGTGCTGTTGTGTCTGGCTGCGCTGCGACGGCTGGACCCCGGCCTGGTGCAGACCGCCCGGATGTTCCACGCCGGACGGGTCACCATATTCCGCACCATCATTCTGCCACACCTGGCCCCGGTGCTGCATACGGTGTTCATCATCCTTTTTTTGTACAGCTTCGGAGCCTTCGACATCCCCTACCTGGTGGGCGAAAGCTCCCCGGGCATGCTCAGTATGGAGGCGTTCAATCTCTACTTCATGCGGGAGCTGGCGGACCGACCCACAGCCATGGCCCTGCTCACCCTCATGTTTTTGTTTTCCGTGGTCTTCATCATACTTTACACACGGCTGGCCTCGCGTCTGGGCCAGAAGGAGCGGAAGCTGTGAGGGGCCACCTGCTCGTCTGCCTGCTGGCTCTCGTGTTCGTGGCGCCGCTGGCGGTGCTGGGGATGTACGCTTTTGGCTCTGGCTGGACGTTTCCCGGTCTCGCGCCACAGCGGTTCGACCTTCGCGCCGTGGAGTACCTGGCGGGCGAGTGGCGCTCCGTGGGCGTCCACCTCGCCTCGTCCGTGGCGTATTCCCTGGCCACGGCCGCGCTCACCCTGGTGCTCGCCATCGCGCCGGCGCACCTTTTCGCCCGGCGGCGGTTCAAGGGAAAAGTTTTTTTGGAAGGCATCCTGCTCGCCCCCGCCCTGGTGCCGGCCATGACCTTTTCCATGGGCGTGCACTTCATGTTCATCCGCGCGGGCCTGGCGGATACCATGGCCGGCGTGGTGCTCGTGCTGGCCACCTTCACGTACCCGTACATGCTGCGTGCGCTCGTGGCCGGATACGAGTCCTTCGGCGAGGAATACGCCCTGTGCGCGCAAAATCTGGGAGCCGGCGCGCTGACCCGGCTGTGGCGGGTGGAATTGCCGTTGCTCTTGCCGTCCATCGTGGCGGGCGGCTCCGTGGTCTTTCTCGTGGCCTTCTCGGAGTACTTCCTCGTCTTCCTCATCGGCAGCGGCCGGGTGGAGTCTTTCACGGGCTATCTGTTTCCGTTCCTGGCCTCGTCGGACCTCGGCGTGGCGTCCATCCTCACCCTGGTATTCTTCGCCGCGCCGCTCGTGTTGTTCGCCGTGGTGGAGTTCACGGTGGCCCGAGCGTATAGACGACGTGGGCTGTACTGACCCGGTATCTCCTGCTTTTGCCTTTTCGCGTCGCGTGTGTTCAATCCGGGACGCCGCAAGAAAAAGAAGGGCATGCCCCAGAACGCGAACGGCGACTATATCAACCGAATCATGCAATCCCGCCGGTTCGAGCTGGTCGTCACCCATTTCGCTCCGCTGCTGTTCGTGGGCATGATCGTTACCGGCCTGATCCAGGACAGTTGGAACCTCGAGGCCATAAACGCGGCTTCGCCGGTCACCGTCTTCGCGGTCATCCTCATTATCGGCGTGCTACTGGGCGCCCTGGCGCGGTTGCTCTCACGCAGAATTGCTCCGGATGATACGTCCGCCGCCGTGATTCTCGCCCTTGTGGGATTCGTGTGCGGCACCCTGCCCGTGGGGCTGGTGCTTTCGGTCTGGATTCTGGAGGCTGTCACGGTGTTCACCGTGCTCGTCGTGGTCCTGCGGGTGTCGCATTTTTTGCGCACCGTGGCCGTGCTGCTGGGGCCGAACCAATACCCGACCTGGAGCCAGGTGGGCATGCTGCTTTACACCTACCTGTCGCTGCTTACCGCCTTCACGCTCATCAATCTGGGGATGGATCTGCTGCACACCCTGCAACCCGGTGTGCCTCAGGCTTTCGACTTCGCGGCCGACGGCTCCGCCCTTGTAAACGCCTTCTACTTGAGCGCGGTGGTCATGACCACGCTCGGCTTCGACGTCATAACCCCCATCAGCGCCATGGCCAAGATTACCGTGTCCCTGCAATGCCTGACGAGCTACGTGATGTTCGCCCTGCTCGTGGGCGTGGCTACGCGCGGCGTAGTCGGCGGCAGGGAACCGCGCCAGCGGCCGCTATAGGACCGCCCATAAGGGACGCGCCTTTTGGGAAAGGTTCGATTGCATCCGGCAGCACGCTGATTCCTGGGCACGACAAAAGCGCAGGGCCCGGAGATTCATCACCTCCAGGCCCCTATGGAGTTCGCGGCGCGGCTCCGTGTTTGCGGAACCGGATACGCCGGGTTTGCTATGCCGTTTTCCCGCAGAGGAGCTTGCGCTCGCCGTCCTCGAAGAGCACGCGCATCTTGCCGTCGTCGCCCCAGACCTCCTCGACGCGGCCCAGCCCGAATTTCGCGTGGTCGATGATGTCCCCGACTTCAAAGACGCCGTCTATGGCGTAGGGCTTGGCGTCGCCGACAGCGAGGGTGGAAACGTCGAGTTTCTTGGCCGGGGCCTTCTTCTTGGTCGCGCGGGAGGTCGTCTTCCTCGCGGCGGTCGCCGGCTTGGGCGCCTTGTACTTGCGGTTGGAGCCGCACGTCAGGCATTGCACGCGCAGGGGCACGCCCCCCCCCGCCGCCACGACAACGTGCTTGCGTTCATCCTTGCAGGTCCTACAGGCTGTTACAATATTTTCGCCAGGTTCCAATGCTTCTTTCCTTGATGTATTGGTTCGTGTTCGTGGCACCGTCCGTGAACTAATCAGATTGCCACACTCCGCGTGTCTTGGGAAATGATTCTTTTTCCAGCCCGGCACAGATTTTCTTGTATATGCATGGACATTCTAAAACCGGGATATGCCTCAACACGTCAACACGCCGAGCACGGCGTCTATCTCCATCAAAGCTTCGCGAATTGATTCTCTGCCGGCGGCCGAGATGCCGCGCCGGCGGGATATCTCCGCCACGCTCTTCACCACCGCGGCCACTTGTTCGAACGCCTGGCGGACGCGCAGATCGTTGGACATGGCGGTCTCGAAGGCCTCGCGCAGCAAGGCGGGATAATCGTCATCCATCCCGGGTTCGTCAGCCGCGGCCGGGCGCATGGCCTCATCCGCGTCGCGCCGGAACGTCTCGAGCTTATTCTGCAGCTCGTCCAGGAACCCTTCGCGGATATCGAGCACCTCGCGGTAGTGTTCCCAGAGCAAGGCGAGCCGCACGAGCGCGCCGGAGCGCCCCTGATCCACGAGATCCTCGAGATAAAGCACGTTGCCCACGCTCTTGGACATCTTCTCGCCGTCCTTGAGCAGATAATCGCCGTGCAGCCAGACGCCGGCAAAGGGCCGCACGCCGGAGTAGCTCTCCATGACGGCCAGGTTGTAGTCGTGGTGCCGGTAGAGGTTGTCCACGCCGCCGCAGGAGATGTCCACCTGCACACCCATGTGCTTCACGATCATGGCCGGGTCCTGTACATTCCAGGAGGGCCGGCCCTTGCCGAGCCGCGTTTCCCAGTAGATGTCGCCGTCCTCGGGCGTGTAGGCGTGCCAGAGGATGAAGTCTCCGAGATTCCATTGCTGGCCCGGATAGGTGTCCTTGTCGAAGCGCACCTTCTCCCTGGGCCACTCGCTCATGTCCAGACCGTATATGCGGCCGAATCCTTCGTACGTCAGCGGATCGAAATAGTAGTCGCCCTCGTGCTCGTAGGCGTGGCCCGTATAGACCAGGGACTCGATGATTTTCACGGCCGTCTCCACACTTGTGGACGAGCGCGGAATGATGGACGGTAGCGCGATGCCCAAGACGCCACACTCGCGATAGTACGCCTCCTCCACGGGCCGGACCAGCTCATCGAGCGACGCGCCGGTTTCGCGGCATTCGGCCACGGCTTTGTCCTCCATGTCCGTGAAGTTGACCATACGCTCCACATAAAAACCAAGGTATTC
>JBMCLC010000051.1:0-7644 GCA_048614715.1 Oceanidesulfovibrio sp. | reverse complement strand
CCCGCCGGCGGGGTCAATGGTTCCAAAATCATGCCCAATTCCTCCACGGCGTGCAGGACCTGGGCCTCGTTCTCCTCCACATTGGTGGTGCACGTGGAATAGACAAGGCGGCCACCAGGCGCGAGCACCCGCACCGCCTCCCGCAACAGCGTGCGCTGCAGCGACTTGAGGGGCTCCACCTTGTCGCCCTGCCAGAGTTCGCGGACTTTGGGGTGCTTGTCAGCAGTGCCCCAGCCGCTGCACGGCGGGTCCAGCAGCACGGCGTCCAGGCCTCCGTCCGGCAGTGGCAGCTTTTCGCCCGGGGAGTCCAGGCTCGCCGCGTTGAACATGGAAAGCCGCTGGATGTTCTGGCGCAGGGTGGCGAGGCGCTGCGGGTTGGGCTCGTTGGCGATGACCACGCCGTGTGCGCCCACAAGCTGGGCGAGAAAGGTGGACTTGCCGCCGGGGCTGGCGCAGACGTCCAGCACGGTTTCTCCCGGCGCGGGGTCCAGGGCCAGCGGGGCGATGAAGGAGGCGGCGTCCTGAATGTAGAGCCGCCCGAACCGCGCGGCCAGGGTGGAGCCGAGGGCCGTGGACCCGCCGTGCGCTCGCATCAGCAGGGTATGGGCCGGCAGAGTCTCGAGCTCAAACCCCTCGGCTTCCAGGAGCGCGACAAGGGCTGGCCGCTCCTCTGTTTCGCATATTAGCCGGAAACTCCGGCCATGATCTTCCAACATCTGGAATTTATTCCTTAAACTTTATAAAGATTGATTGCCGCCACGCTTTGCGACTTTACCCGATTGTTGTTATGGGATACATCTTTCCAGCGAGATTCCCAAGACACAGGTGCCGGGCGTCTTTCCGGCCTCTCGAAAGGGGGTCCGCGCCTGTATCCCAAGTCTCTCCCTGGCGCGCCAAATTCAAGGAGAATATATGCAATCGCACCGGACCTTCAGGGTCGCATTTTTCGTGTGCAGCTTCCTCATGCTGCTGAGCAGCCCGGCCATGGCCCAACCGAAGACATTCGCCGTCCTGCCGTTCGCGGTAAACGGTCCTTCCGACTACGCCTATCTGAGCGAAGGCATCCAGGACATGCTCACCACACGGCTGCATTGGCAGGACAAGTTCGTCTCGGTTGAACGCTCCAAGCTCGCCAATCTGCCGAGCCTCAAGGGTCTGGCCGAGGACCAGGCGGCCAAAATCAAGTCGCAACTCGGCGTGGACTACCTCTTCTGGGGCAGCGCGACCATCATGGGCGACAATATGAGCCTCGACCTGAAAGCCATGGCACCCGACGGAGCCATACAGCCGCGCAGCGCCTCTGTACAGAACGAACAGCTCATGCGCACGCTGGAAAACTTCGCCAAGCAGATCAACGCCTCCATCTTCCGGCAGCAGGACGAAGCCGCCGTGGCGCAGTCCGGACAGTCCGGACGTCAGCTCAAGAACGCCATGAACCCGGCGATCGTACACAACGAGGCGAGCCAGGACACGGAATTCTATCTCAACCCGCAGTTCCGCTACGCAGGCGATTCAACCGGCGAAGGACGCTTCCGCTCCAGCACGCTGAACTTCTCCGCCAACAGCATGGTGTCCGCGGACGCCGACGGCGACGGCATGCAGGAACTGTTCATCATCAACGATTCCGAAGTGAAGGCCTTCCGGTTTGATACCGAGAACAGGCTGCAACCACTGGACTCCTACTCGCGGTCTCCCACGTTCCGCAACATCCACGTCAGCTCGTTTGACGTAGACGGCGACGGCGACGAGGAAAGCGTCGTGGCCGCTGTCCGCGTGAGCACCAAGGGCCAGGACAACAGGTACGAGGAGTACGACCCCTCTTCCTACATACTCGACTTCAGGGACAACAAATTCACGGTCCTGTATGACAAGGTTCCGTACTTCATCAACACCGTGAAGCGGCCGCCGCGCTACGACCCCGTGCTCATCGGCCAGAAAGGCGATATCCGCGAGCTTTTCAAGGCCGGCGTCTACGAACTCATCCCTTCCGGTGAGTCGTTGCAGCTCGGACCGCGCCTTCTGCTGCCCAAGGAAGCCAACGCCTTCAACTTCGTCTTCCTGCCTCAGGAGGAGCGCTACAAGATCGTGCTCGTGGACAAGTCCGACAAGCTGCGCGTGTACACCAACACCGGCGAGCGCCAGTCCACTTCCGACAAGGTCTACTCCGGCTCCAGCGTCGGCCTGACCGATCAGTTCGAGCCCTTCGGCCTGGAGGACGATCTGATCATGCGGGACCACTACTATGTGCCCCTGCGGATGATCCCCTTCAACCTGGATGGGGATGACCGTTACGAATTGCTCGTGAACCATCCTGTTTCCGTGGCGTCCATGTTCTTTGAGCGGTACCGGCACTTCCCCGAAGGTGAAATCCACGCCCTGTACTGGGACGGCGTAGGCATGAACCTGGTGTGGAAGACCCGCCGCATCAAGGGCTCCGTAGCCGACATCGCGCTGGGCGACGTGAACAACGACGGCGTCACCGACCTGACCGTGCTGGTCAACAAGCACCCCGGCGTGCTCGGCGTGAGCAAGCGCCGTTCGCTCATCCTCATGTATCCGTTGGATACGAGCATGCAGTCCGGCGTGATCAACCAGGAGTTCCAGACAGACTCCGAGTAGCTCTCGATGAGGCCGCTTCGGACACCCGGGGCGGCCTTTCTCTCCTACTGGATTCTGGGCGTATCCGAGTCCCGCGTTTCCGACATGGTTCTTCTCTACCTCGCTCAGATGATAAACTCGGGCCTGGCCCTGGGGTCGGTATACGGCCTCATGGCCCTGGGCTTCTCGCTGGTCTACAATTCGTCGCGGCTCATCAATTTCGCCCAGGGCGAACTGCTCCTGCTCTCCGGGCTCGGCCTCTACAGCCTTACCCAGGCCTTTTCCCTGAACCCGCTGGTGGCCGTGGCCGCCGCCGGCCTGTGGGGCCTGCTGCTCGGGGTGGCCCTTTACGCCACCACCCTTGGGTTTTCACTGCGCAAACATCCCCTCAAGCAGCTCATGCTCACAGTGGCGGCGAGCATGACGTGGCAGGGCATCGCCATCCTGGTCTGGGGCAAGAAGCCGCTCATGCTGCCGCAACTGCTGCCGTTTTCCTCGTTCCGCCTCGGGCCGCTCTTCTTTTCCCAGGACACTCTTACGGCTCTGGCGCTTGCCGTGGGCAGCGGCGCCCTGCTCTCGCTTTTTCTGCGCCACACCCGGTGGGGGCGCGCCATACGGGCCGTGTCCATGAATCCGCTGGCCGCAACGCTCCAGGGGGTGAACCCCAAGAAGGCCTACGCCCTGACATTTGCTCTGGCGGGGCTGCTCGCCGCACTGGCGGGCATGGCTGTGGGCCCGCAGACCATGCTGCGCTACGACATGGGCCTGGGAGTGGGGCTCAAGGGATTCGTGGCCGCGACTCTGGGCGGCTACTCCTCCCTGAGCATGGTCTTTCTGGGCGGCATTTGCCTGGGACTGCTGGAAGCCCTGCTCATCCTCACCATGGGAGCAGAGATCAAGGAAGCCGTGACCTACGTCATACTCATCGCCATCCTCGTCCTCACGCCGCACAAGGAACGCGAAGCGGCGCGCGCTTGATACAGCCATGCACCCCGCCAGCCAAACACCCCGACCCGACCTGCGCAGCCGGGAACTCGCGCCCGCGGTCGCCTTTTTTCTGCCCCTCGCGGCGCTTGGCATGCTCTTGCCTTCTTACTCGCTGTTGGCCGTGAACCAGCACCTGCTGCTGGCGGTCAACGTGCTCGCGCTCAACTTCTGCCTCGGCCTCGGCGGCCAGGCTTCTCTGGCGCAGGGCGCCTTCTGCGGCATGGGCGCATACCTGTCGGCCCTGGCCGTCAGCGCCTGGCCGGAAAGCGGCGTCTTGCTGCTTCCCGCCATCGTCGCGGTCGTGTTCGTTTTCGGCGCGCTTGTCTCCTATCCCATGGAGGCCCTCGGCGAAGGTTTCCTGGCCATGGCCACCCTGGGTGTGAGCCTGATCTTCAGCAACGTGGTGCTCAGCCTGCCGCAGCTTACCGGCGGGGGCGAGGGCATGGTGCTGCACGCGCCCATCTCCCTGCCCGTTTTCGGACCGCTGCAGGGCGACCGGCTCCACTACTTCCTGTTCCTCGGCCTGCTTGGTCTGGGAGCATACTTGTATGTGACCATGCGCTCCACACGGCTTGGGCGCGCGCTGATGGCGTGCCGGGAGGACGCCCTGGCAGCCGCCGCGTGCGGAGTGAGCCGGCCGCGCGTCCGGGCTCTGGCGTTCGGTCTGGGCGCGGCTCTGTCCGCCCTGGCTGGCGCACTCTACGCGCATTACGCCGGCTTCATCAGCCCGAATCAGTTCGATCTGCACCTCTCGCTCAAGGCGCTGCTCTTTCTGGTCATCGGCGGACCAGGACGGCTCTACGCGCCGCTCATCGCCGTTCTGGTGCTGGAAACCCTGCTCTCCGAGGCACAACTGCTGGGCGAGGCCCGAACCCTGGCCCACGGCCTGCTTCTGGCGGTGGCGCTGTTGTTCGATCCGGAACGCCGACTGCCCGGCCTGGCCTCGCTCGTACCCCGATCCTTACGTCGCGGCGCTTCCTGATCCCACGCTTTCTATTCGCCGGCTGCTGTGCTAGGTAGCCGCCACGGAGGACATTCACGATGTTCAAGACCATTCTCATTACCTGTCTGCTGTGCCTGACAACCGCGGGCGCCGTCGATTCGGCCGACACCAGCCCCATTAAGGTCGGCGGCCTGTTTGCCGAATCCGGCAAGGTCGCCTTCGTGGGCACTGCCAGCCGGCTCGTGGCGGAAATGACCCTGAAGGACATCAACGACAACGGCGGCATCCTCGGCCGCACTGTCGAAATGGTCGTGTACGACACGGAATCCGACCCCAACGTGGCGTTGCGCATGGCGCGCCAGCTTGTGGAAAAGGATGAAGTCCTCGCCATTATCGGCCCCACCTCCACGGGCTCGGGCATGGCGATCAAGAAGTACACGGAAGAGAACGAGATACCGGTGATCATGACCGTGGGCGGCGACCCCGTTATCGCCGGCGGCAAATTCGGTCCCTACACCTGGACCTTCAAGGTGCCCCAGCGCTCATCCATCGCCACGCGCAAAATCTACGAGCATCTCCAGTCCAAGGGCGTGAGCAAGGTGGGCCTGCTCACCGCCTCCGACGGCTTCGGTCAGGACGGTTTGCGCCACCTCAAGGCCCTGGCCGGCGAATACGGCATCACGGTTTCCGCCGAGGAAACCATGGACCCGCAGGCCATGGACTTCTCCGCCCAGGCCTTCAAGATTTCCATGGCCGAGCCCCAGGCCGTCATCATCTGGACCATCGGCCCGGCTGGCGCGGTGGCCACCAAGAACTTCGCCAACCTGCCCGGCGATAAGCCCCTGCTGGTGCAGTGCCACGGCCAGCCTGGTCCCAAGTTCCTGGAGCTTGCCGGCATCGCCTCCGAGGGCGTCATCATGCCCGGCACCAAGATCATGGCCCCGGACCATCTGGCGGACGACGATCCGCAAAAGCCGGTGATCAAGCAATTCATCGCAGACTACACCGAGCAGGGATATGACGACGAGTTCCCGCTGAACACGCACTCCGGATACGCCTCCGACGCCATGACCCTGCTCAAGGCCGGGTTGGAGAAAGCCGGCGCCGCCGAGCGACCGGCCCTGCGCAACGCGCTGGAGACCCTCCAGGGCGTGGTGGGCATCTCCGGCGTCTTCTCCCTTTCGCCCGAAGACCACAACGGTCTGGACACTGACTCCATGATCATGCTCGAGGTGATGGACGGCGCGTACCGTCCCGCCGAGTAGCATTGCGCGCATTCAACACGCTATGGGCCCCGGTCCCCGCTCGGCAGTGCGACGAGGGGCCGGGGTTTTCTTATTCATGAACGACGTGAACCACGACCAATCCTCCCCGAATCAGATCGTGGTCGGACCTGAAGAGGCCGGCCAGAAGCTGTTCCAGTTCCTGATCCGGCGCACCGGCCTGCCCGGCGGCGCTGTCATGCGGCTGGTCCGCACGGGCCAGGTGCGTGTGGACGGCAAGCGCGCCAAGCCCTACATGCGGCTCGACACAGGCGTTGTGGTCCGCATTCCGCCCAAGTTGGCCGAAGAGCTCGTCGTCGTGAGCGCTCGTCCCCCGCAGGATACGCACGCGCCCCTCCAGGTGCTGGCCGAGGAGCACGGCCTCCTGGCTGTGCGCAAACCATCCGGCCTGCCCACGCACGGCGGTTCCGGTCACTCCGACAGCCTCGCCTCGCGGCTTGCGGCGGCCAAACCGGATGCGCCATTCACACCGACGCCGGCCCACCGCCTGGACAAGGACACATCCGGGGTGCTTCTCGCCGCCGTATCCTACAGGGCTTTGGCCGCGTTGCAGGAAGCCTTTCGCGAACGGACCGTGGACAAGCGCTACCTCGCGTGGGTCTCTGGGGATTTTCCTTCCGGCGGGCCATACCGTCTGGAAGACGTGCTGGAGAAAAGCGGCGGCCCAGGCTCGCAGCGAATGCGTACCAGCGCCGTCAGTGGCAAGCTGGCCTTGAGCGATGTACGTCTTATCGAACACCGAGACGGCGCGTGCCTTGTGGAGATCAGACTGCTGACCGGCCGTACCCACCAGATACGCGTGCAGCTCGCCTCGCGCGGGCACCCCATACTCGGCGACGCCAAATACGGCACGGCCGCGGAAATGCCCCTTCTGCTTCACGCCTGGCGCATCGGCATCCCGGAAGGGACGTTGCCCGGAGCGCCAGCCTACGGCCGGCTCGTCTACGAATGTCTTCCTGATTGGAGCGACGGATACGCCGTGTGGGCAGCCCCTGGCGAATGGCCACGCGAACCGGCCGTCAGCTGGACCGTTAGATCGATTGGCCCCGGCGTCCCGGGCCCCCGTGGGAGCAGCAGAGAATCTGGCTGAACAGGGCGTGCCTCGCCCCCATGAAGGCGATGGAGTCGTGGAGCGCCTCCCTGGAGTGCGGCTCCAGAGTGCATCCCGGCTTTATGCCCACGCGGTGCAGGCCCTCACCGAGCTGGTCCCATGGAATGGAGCCCTGGCCCAGCCCCTGGTGCAGATCGCCGGTGCCGTCATTGTCGTGGAGGTGGAGATGGCCGATGTAGGGACCGAGAATTCTGAGCCAGCGGTCCATGTCCTGCCGCATGGCTCCCAGGGCGAAGCTGTTCCAGTGGCCGGCGTCGAAGCATATGCCGACACGCTTGGTGTGGAGAATGGTCACGAGATCGCGTAGCGGCTCCGGGTTCTGTTCGTACGTGTTTTCGATGAACATCGGCGGATGGTTCTGCCACTGGTTAAGAAGCTCCAGCCAGGTTTCCTTGGAACGGCCAAGAAACTCCTCGTACTGCTCGCCCCCATGCTGCTTGGCGTCATACCCGGCATGGACCACGATGTGCGATGGCGAGAGGTGGTAGGCGAACTCCAGCGCCCGCTCCAGACTCTGCCGGGTGCCAACGAGTATCCTGGAATCGAGGCTGGCCGGGTGCAGGTCGTCAAACGGCAGGTGGACGGCGCATTCTAGCCCGTTGTCATCGAGCCGCACTGCGAGGCCGCGGCACCAGGCCACGCCGAGCCGCTCCAGCGTATGGGCGTCGAGGTCGATTTCGGGCATCAGGGCTGGTTGTTGCGGCCAGCCGCAGGACTGCCCG
>JBMCLC010000050.1:0-7833 GCA_048614715.1 Oceanidesulfovibrio sp. | reverse complement strand
AAAATATGTCTTTATGATATGAGGCGCTTGTGTATAACTGCAATGTTGGATGCAGGCTTAGAGCCTTCAGCAATTGCATATATGGCAGGGACATCGGTAGAAGTGATACATTCTATTAGTATGAACCACATGCAGCAGATCGAAATAAGGCAGTAGAATTGTTGCCCAAACTCAATGATAAAGAGGTGGTAGATGAGAAAGATAGGAAAAAGATTTTATGTATCGGAGACTACGGAGTTGAATTTGACTTTCAATGTTCCAACTGACGTGTTTGAAGAGTTTCTTGAAAAGTGCTTAGAACAGAAAGTAGAAGTAGGCGATGTGTTTCTGCGTCAAATACAAGCTGCCATGATTACGGCCATTATTGAAGAAGACTTTTTTGAAGGGTATAAGAACGTCAAGGAACTAACTAAAGAGACAGAGCACTAACTGAGGCGGATGAATGAGCGGAGGGGGCGAGGGCTCGGAGTGACGAAGCGAGTGAAGGACGCCGAAGAAGGTGAGATTTAGTGCAAATGTGTAGTGCAGAACAAAGAAGGCCGCCCTTAAGGGCGGCCTATCTTGTTGAAATATCTGGTCGGGATGAGAGGATTTGAACCTCCGGCCCCCTGAACCCCATTCAGGTGCGCTCCCAGACTGCGCTACATCCCGACGCAAGGAGGGAATACTTAGCCCTCTCGGAGTCTGGTGTCAATAACTGATTGCGGTTTGCTGCGCAGGGTACGGGATCACTGGTGCTGCAGCAAGCGTAAATCGAAAAAAATTACCGTAGTTCTACTAAGTTACGGACAAGCGCTTGCGATATCCTCGCCGCATGGTCGTGGGAGCATACTGCACAAAGCAACGCCGCGATGTCGTGCCCCCTTGCGTGCGAGAGCATCATGCATGTGTGTGGGTCAATGCAAATGGCCAGCGACGCCTCCATGGATTCTGAAGTGTTGCCGCAAAGATGTCCAAGAATACTCGAGGTCGGAACACGACGATTTACCGAGATTTCGTACACTCCTGGCGGAAAAGATGCTATGAATGCAGGAGCACGGAGGATAGATCATTCATTATGAAATCGCCACATGCCAAAGAAATAGCAGAACTTTTTGAGGTCCTTGAAGTCGACAGCGCGGGCCTCTCCGAAGAGGAGTCGAGAAAGCGGCTCGCCCGAGAAGGGGTCAACGAAATCGAAGCTGAAGAGCAGCGGCAAATCCTGGCGCTGATTCTCAAGGAACTACGAAGTCCACTCATCTATCTGCTGGCCGGGGTGGCGCTGATAGCGCTTCTGGCGGGCAAGCCCCTGGACGCCGCGGTCATCGGTTTCGTCGTCATCCTCAACACCATTCTCGGCGTGGTGCAGGAATACAGGGCCGAGAAGTCCCTGAGGGCTCTGAAGAGCATGGCAGCGCCCACAGCCATGGTTGTACGCGATGGCGACAAGCGTGAGGTCGAAGCGCGGCGCGTGGTGCCAGGCGACATACTCGAACTCAAGGCGGGCCAGACCGTGCCCGCCGATGCCAGGGTGCTCGACGCCACAAACCTCGAGGTCGACGAATCGGCCCTGACCGGAGAGTCCGAACCAGTGGCCAAGAAGCCGGGCGACATACCTGCAGACACACCCCTGGCGGAACGATCCAACATGGTCTTTTCCTCGAGTCCGGTCCTTGGCGGCAGCGGCAAGGCCCTCGTGGTGAACACGGGGATCGATACCGAGGTCGGCAAGATAGCAGCCGAAATGCGGGAGACCGAACGCGGGGAGACGCCGCTCCAGCGCCGCTTGCGTCGTCTTTCAATTTATATCGGGCTGTTGGCCGTTTCCTTGGCCGCTCTTGTTTTCATAATCGGTCTTGCCATGGGACGGGAAATCCACTCCATGCTCATGTATTCCGTGGCCGTGGCCGTCTCGTCCATTCCAGAGGGCCTGCCGGCGGTCATCAGCGTCACCCTGGCGGTCGGCGTTCTCCGGATGTCCAAGCGCAAGGCCATCCTCCGGCGTCTGCCGGCCATGGAAACCCTGGGATCGACGACCGTTGTATGTGCCGACAAGACAGGGACCCTCACCCGAAACGAGATGACGGTCGTCACCATGTGGGTTGGCGGTCAAACCTACGAAGTATCCGGTCGGGGGTATGAACCCACAGGGCACGTAGAGGGATACGAGGATGAACCCGCACCAGAGCTGCAAAGACTTCTTGAAATCGGCGTGCTGGCGAACGAAGCCGACCTGGAGCGCCTTGAAGATGGCTGGCGGCTCAAGGGAATGCCTACGGAAGGAGCGCTGCTGGTTGCGGGAATGAAGTCCGGCATAGAGGTGGAGGATTTCCGTTCTCGCCACGCCAGACTCGATAGCATTCCTTTTTCTAGCGATCACAAATACATGGCCACCTTGAATGAGTTCCCGGAGCGTGGACGTCTGCTTCTTCTGAAGGGAGCTCCGGAGCAGATTCTCCGGTTTTGCGCACATGAGCACGAGGGCGGCAGTGTCACGAAGCTGGACGAGCAGGCCAGGCGTCGTATCGAGGAGGCGCATAAAGAACTCGCCAATCAGGGCCGGCGGGTTGTTGCGGCGGCGTGGCGCGAAATACCCGCGGATGTTGACTCCATCGGACCAGAACAGGCCGAAAAGGACCTGGTCTTTGCCGGCATGTGGGGCATAGAGGACCCGCCCCGAGAAACGGTTATCCAATCGATAGAGAATGCGAGGCGGGCCGGCATACGGGTGATCATGTTGACCGGCGACCATGCATCCACGGCGTCTGCCGTGGCCAGGGAAGTCGGCATCATGGAGGGAAGGACGTACACCGGAGACGACTTGGAGTCCATGTCGGACCCCGAGTTCGAGGAGGCCGTCGCCGAAGCGTCCGTGTTCGCCCGGGTTTCGCCGTCTCACAAATTGCGGATACTGGAAGCCCTCCAGGAGAGTGGGTACGTAGTCGCCATGACCGGCGACGGCGTAAACGACGCGCCCGCGCTGAAAAGCGCCGACATTGGCGTGGCCATGGGCAAGGAAGGCACCGACGTGGCCAGGGAAGCCGCCGACATGGTGCTGACCGATGACAACTTCTCCACGATCATGGCCGCCGTGGAAGAAGGCCGCGTCATTTTCTCCAACATCAGGCGGGTGGTCTTCTATTTGCTCACCACGAACGCCGGGGAGGTGCTGACTTTCATTGCGGCTCTGCTCCTCGGCCTTCCGCTACCGCTCACGGCCGTGATGGTCTTGTGGGTCAACCTGGTGACCGACGGTGTATGCGACATAACCCTGGGCGTCGAGCCAAAGCACGAGACCGTGCTGGACGATCCTCCACGCCGGTCGGACCAGGGAATCATCGACGGCGTGATGGTCTGGCGCATCCTGCTCCTCGCCCCGGTCATGGCCCTGGGAACGCTTTTCGTTTTTGAACGTTCGCTGGACCAGGGAATAGACACGGCGCAATCCATGGCTTTCATTACGCTGGCCGCTTTCCAGTGGTTTCACGCGCTGAACGCGCGGTCGCGGTCCAAGTCGGCGTTCAGTATCGGATTCTTCTCGAATAGATGGCTCCTGCTGGCCATCTTCGTTGCCATCGTGCTGCAGATCGGCTCCATACATCTGCCATTTGCCCGAGGCATCCTGGGCACAACCGAGCTCACCGCCGGCCAGTGGGCCATGGCCGTGGCCGTCGCATCCTCGATATTCGTCGTGGAGGAAGGACTCAAACTATTTGGCATTCCGAGGCGTTAAACCGCAGAGGATGGCGTAATGCCTGAGGCAGACCCGGCCGGGGAACGCACAGCCGGCCCTTGGCAGAGCCTATTTGGCCATCTGCTTGTTGGCGAAGGCGAGCATCTTGCCAGCCTCCTTGAAGTTCGGATTGTATTTCAGGGCCTTGTGGGCCATCTGCGCCACGTCTTCCCACTTTTTCCAGTCCACGTAGAGGCGGCCCACGTTAAAGTAGAGGTTGGGGTCGTCCTTGGCGTACTCAAGAGCCTTGAGGTAATAGCGCTCCGCCGTTTCGAAGCGTCCGAGCTTGCGCAGGGCTATGCCGATGCGGTTGTAGAAGTGAATGGACTCCGGGGATTCCTCCAGGGCCTGGGAAAGGTAGTGGAAGGCCTCCTCGTAGCGGCCGGCGCGCAGGAAGCGTTCGCCGATGTCGCCCTTGAGGTTGGGGTCGTCCGGAATTATGGACAGAAGCTCATCGAAAACCGTGCGAGCCTGGCCGTACTCGGCGGCGTCTATGTGTCTTTGGCCCTTTGCGAGCTCGTCTTGCCGGCGCTTTTCCAGCGCGGCGAGCTGGTCCTTGGCCTCGCTCACGGCCGAGTTGCGCAGCTCGGACAAACAGGCGCCCAGCACGCTGAGGAGTTCCCGTTCGTTGCCCGGCGCATACGCGAGCTTGAGCGGAATGATCTGCCGGAAGCCCTGATGGGCGTCAAGGGAGTAGACCGCCTTGCCCAGCAGTTCTGCAAACTCCTCTTTTTCCTGACGCATCAGAGGCTGCGAGATCACGATGCGTACGGCTTGGTGCAAGGCCGCAACAGCGGGAATGTACTTCTCCTGCTTGAGGAACGTATTGACCTGGGAAATCTTCTGTCGCGCTTGGGTCAGCTGGGTAGACATGCAGGCGTCCTCGTTTGGTTCTGCGCGTCAATTTCAGTGGCGCGCCGCGCAGAGATCAGGCGGTCGCGCGAAGCCCCGCGGCATCCATGGCCAGATTGCGGAAACGGCGGAAGAAGTTGCGGCTGTCGTGCGGTCCCGGGCTCGCTTCCGGGTGGTACTGGATGGCGATGATCGGAAGCTTTTTGTGGGCAAAGCCTTCCAGGGTGTTGTCGTTCAGATTCATGTGGGTCAGTGTCACGTCATCGAGGGTGTCGATGTCCACACAGAAGCCGTGGTTTTGCGAGGAGACCTCGATGCGGCCGCTGGCCAGATCCTTGACCGGATGATTGCAGCCGTGGTGGCCGAACTTGAGCTTGAAGGTGGAGCCGCCCAGGGCGTGGCCGAGCAGCTGGTGGCCCAGGCAGATGCCGGCCATGGGATAGTCGCGGGTGAGCGAGGTGAGCTCCGCTATGGTGCTGGTGAGCGCCGCCGGGTCGCCGGGGCCGTTGGAAAGGAACACGGCGTCGGGCCGTACGCCGCGCACCTGGGATGCGGAGAAAGAGGCCGGCACAACGAGCAGGTCCATGCCCTGTTCCTGGAGCAGGCGCAGGATGTTCCATTTGATGCCGAAGTCGTACACGAGCACCCGGATGCCCCGGTCGCCGTTCGGCATGCCGGGCCAGTTGTAGGAGCCGTCGTCCTCCAGGGCCACGGTGTCGGGCCGTACACCGTTCCAGATGTAGGGGCCGGCGGCCGAGACGACCTCGGCCAGATTCTGGCCTTCCATGGTGGGCAGGTTCCTGGCGCGTTCCACCAGGGCCTGTGCGTCGGAAACCTCGGTGGAGATGATGCCGCGCTTGGCGCCGTGCAGCCGCAGGTGCCGGGTCAGGGCGCGGGTGTCCACGCCTTCGATGCCCACCACGCCCTGCTCGGCGAGGTAGTCGGGCAAGGAAGCGGTGGCGCGCCAGTTGGAGGGCGTCTTGCAGCATTCCTTGACGATGAAGCCTTCCACGAACACGCGGTGCGACTCCATGTCCTCCTGATTCACGCCGTAGTTGCCCACGAGGGGGTAGGTCATGGCGACCATCTGGCCGGCGTAGGAAGGGTCGGTGAGGACTTCCTGGTAGCCGGTCATGCCTGTATTGAAAATGACCTCGCCGGAGGTCTCTCCCGGTCCGGTGAAGGAGCGGCCCTCGAACACGAGGCCGTCTTCCAGGGCGAGCAGTGCGCGCATGCGTCTATCCTTGGTGAAAATGTATTAGTGCTCAGTGCGTTATAAAACGCGCAGGCCCTCGGTCAAGGGCTTGGCGAACCTCAATGTCCATGGTCTCGCAGGCCAAGCTCGATGAGCCGGGCAACGAGCGCGGGAAAGTCCAGTCCGGCCGCGGCCGCGGATTGGGGCAGCAGACTCGTGGGCGTCATGCCGGGCAGGGTGTTGACCTCCAACAGATAGGGCGCGTCGTCCGCCACCATGAAATCGGCGCGGCTGTAGCCTTGCAGTCCCAGCGCCTGGTGCGCTTTCAGGGCCATAGCCGCGGTCTCTTCCGTAAGCTTCGGGGATATGGGCGCGGGGCAGAGCTCTTCTGCGCCGCCCACTTCGTACTTGGAGGCGTAGTCGAAGAAATCGCCGCGCTTGGGCCGGATAAGGATGGGCGGCAGAGCCTCGTCATCGAGAATGGACACGGTGACCTCCTCGCCGGGGATGGCTTCCTCCACAAGCACTTCGCTGCCGTGGCGGAAGGAGAGCGACAGCACGGCGTCCAGTTGCGCGCGGTTGTCGGCTCGGCCCATGCCCACGCTGGAGCCGCCCATGTTGGGCTTGACGTACAGCGGGTAGGCAATAGCCGGCTCCCAGTCTTCCGGTGGCGGCGCGGTAAGATACTCCCAGGCCGGGGTGCGCAGACCAGCGCCCTGGAAGATGGCTTTGGCCGCGGCCTTGTGCAGCGCCAGAAACGAGCCGGCCGGCGCGGCGCCCTGGTAGGGGCATCCCGCGCGGTCCAGCATGGCCTGCACGAGGCCGTCCTCCCCCGGCGCGCCGTGGAGGTTGAGGAAGGCGAAATCCGCGTCGCGCGCGGCGGCAAGGAGCTCGGTGAGCCGGTCCGTGGGATCGAAGGGGATGACCTCGTGGCCGAGGGCGCGCAGGGCTTGGTCGATGCCGCGAGCTCCGGACAGGGAGACCTCGCGTTCGTCAGACCAGCCGCCCGCTATCAAAAGAACACGCATTGACATCCGTACCGAGCAGGCTGCTGAAGCGCGAACCGATGGCTTCGGCCTGTCGTTGTGAGATTCTGATCCGCGCGCGGATCGATTCGGTTTTTCCATAGCGCGCCATGAGGTCGTCGAAACGTTCCTTTAGGGTCACGATTACGTCGTGACGGACGCGCTTGTCCGCATAAATGATGGCCAGGGGCAGAAAGGCTGTCTCCAGGTCCACGGACCAGGGCCAGTATACATGGTGCATCACCCCCTGGGCGATGACCGGGTTGCGCGTGGCGTCCAGGGTCCAGGCCGCGCCGAGTACGGCGTGGTTGCCGCCGTGGCGGATGGTGAAATCCTTGGCGATATCGTGGAGCATGCCGCTGGCGAGCACATCGTTCGGGTTCACGGATGCGCCGGCCTCGCGTCCCGCCATGGCCAGGGCGTGGGCGATCCGCGAGACAAGGCGCGAATGCTCGCGGATGTGTTCCGGCATGCCGAAACGGTCCCACAGGTCCCGGCAGAAGGTGGCGTCCGGAGTCAGGGCTCCCGCGGGCGCGACGGGCGACAGGGGCTGGGGCGGCGCCAGCAGGGGGTCCAGAAGCGACTCGTCCTCGAAGGACTCGGCGGACATGGCGTAAGGCGAGATGCCGAGAAACAGAAAGGCCGGATTGTCGGATTGATACATGGGCATAGGTGCGCGCCATCCGTGTGGAGCACGTCCGGTGTACGGCGAAACGCCTGCGCCGACCGCGACAGCGCCATGCTATCAACTCGCCGGGATAAAGGCAAAGCAATCAGTCGCGGCCGGTCAGCCGCGTCATTTCTTCCAGATAGCCCATGCCGCGTTCAAAAGCGCGCGAGGCATCAATATCCTCGGGCCGCATCCGCCATGTCCAGTTGCCGCCGGCCACGGCCGGGACGTTCATGCGCGAGTCGCTACCCAGGCCGAAAACGTCCTGCATGGGGAAGAGCGCCGTGCGGGACACGCTGGTCATGGCCAGTCGCATGGCGTGCTGGTGCGGATGGTGGGGGGCCATGGTCAGGCCGCAGGACTTTTTGAACCGTTCCTT
>JBMCLC010000049.1:0-8053 GCA_048614715.1 Oceanidesulfovibrio sp. | reverse complement strand
TATCGCGGCATCCTTTTTTTTACCGATCCGCACCTTGCCGCCACGCCGCCTTTCGAACGGCGTGAAGGGTACATGGAACACGTGCTGGCCAAGGTGGAGGCGTGTCTGGCGCATGCGCGGGAGTCCGGTTTGCTGCCGGTGCTGCTCGGCGATTTTTTCCACCGCCATCCGGGAAACGTTCATCGTCTGCTGCGCCGCACTTTCGAGGTTCTGGGACCGTACGCCGGCACTTCTTTCCGGCCGTGGGTGCTGCAGGGCAATCACGACCAGTGGGAGGGGGGTGATTCGGAGGATTCCAGCCTGGCCGTGTGCGCGCAGGCCGGCATGGTCCACCTCATGGACGAGCCCGGCGTCCACGGCCGGTTCGATATGGACGGCCGCCGCGTTGTCCTGGGAGGCACGCCATGGGGCCGGGAGCTGCCGCAATCGGTGGATCGAGGGAACGCCGACCATGTACTATGGTGCACGCACTGCGGCATGGGGTTCCAGGACGTAACGCACAAGTATCCGCCGCTCCATGAAATTTCCGGGGTAGACTGGGTGGTCAACGGCCATCTGCATTGGGTTCAGCCCACTGAGGTGCGCGGCATGACCCGCTGGTCCAACATAGGCGGCATGACGCGCATTTCATTTGCTCCGCGCAACCGCGAACGGATTCCCACAGCCGCCGCATGGCGACCCGGCTGCATGGACCTGGAGCATTGGGTGATCCCGCACCTGCCGTACGATACGGTTTTTCCTGTGCGCCACTTTCCGCCGTAACATAAATTACGTCCATAATTGTCGGAAAAAAGGACTGTGTCGTGTCAGAACTGATATGAGCACAGTTTGGACTTACTGGAGTGTTGTTCTGCAATTCAAGGATGTTGGGTGTGTTGGCGTGAACATTGCTAGAATAATGGCAAGAACCAGGGGTCAAGAAACCTCATAAGCAGTCGATATATGCAGCAAGAGGAGTTGACCATGTACACCCTCAGAAACAATATCCAGCATCATCTGAATCCTTTGCACGTGTACTGCCGTCTGCGCACCATGGGCATGGGAGCCAGCGCCGCCATGCGTGTGAGCGGCGCCTGGGAACGCATCTTCGTCATCGCGTTTCCGAGCTGCGGCTAGCCAGCCACCCCACCTCATCCCCATCGCAAGCCGTATCGCTGGTATCTTTCGGACATTTTCCAGTGCATAGCTTCCATGCGGCACCAGCCCGTGTCATAGTCTGGCGCGAGGTCCGTGCGTACGTTGCCACCGCCGGGCCTGCTCCTTTCATTGAACCTGTGTCGAAGGAGCGTGCGCCATGGTACAAAGACGTCTGACGCAAAAAGAGATTGCATCATATCTCAAGGACATGAAGTGGCCTGCTTCACGCCAGCAGCTCAGGGACCAGCTATTTTCTCAGGGCATGGAGTCCTCCATGCTCAGTGTCCTCATGGAGGCTTCCGGCTCCGACATCCAGAGCGAGGACGAAGCGCGGCGGGAGTTGGAACGGATTCTTCACTATTCCTGAGCCATCGCGAGGACCGCGACGGCTTCGCGCCTTTCCTGTCGGGGCATGTCCACGAACAGCGCACGTGTTGTTCGGAATGGCGCCTTGATCTCCCCCATTCCTCACCTACAAAGTGTCGACTGAAAGCGTAGATTGAAGGGATATTAATCCAAAGGAGGCGTATCCCATGGAACCGATTCTGAAGTGGCAATACGACCATATGGTGAAGGAGCTGCTCCTGTTGCAGGAGCATGCGAGCGACCCGAGCTGCCCATGCGAGACAGGGGGCGAAATGTGCGTGCGCAAGCACCTGATGACCATCGAGGCATATGCCGAGGAGACAACGCCCATGGAAGGGGACGAGAAGCGCTCCGAGCTGCTCCAGCGCATTGGCGACGAGGCTCGCACCCATCGCCTGCGCGAGGAGGACGCCTTGTGCGGGAAGGACGTTCCCCCCGATCTGACGGACTGGAGCCGTGAATGGCGCAAACGTTTCGAAAGCTTGAGCCTGGCGTGCGAAAACGCCGAGAGCGACTCCTCGGGCGAATCGGAATGCCGCGAATCATGCCCTGCAGGGAATTCATGACCAGCAGCCGGCACCCGCCGAGCCGTGCCAACGCATACACGGGGGATTATCCCGAACAACCCAAGGAGCTGCCGTGTCCCACTACAAGCCAGAAGACCTCGCCGCGATGTCCCGATTCCTCAAGGACGCCAACTTTCCGGCAACGCGCAAGTCCATCATGGAGCTCGCCGTGGAGAGGGGCGCGCCGGAACGATCCCTCGAGGCCCTGGCCAAGATTCCTGACCGGGACTACATCCACATGGAGGAAGTGATCGAGGAAATCGGATCCATGCACAAGTAGCCGACAGTTTTTTCCGGATTTCTTGCGGACTGCCGGGCGATGCATCCGAAATGGGGTGCGGTCCGGCAGTCTGTTTTATTGGCAGGGGAAATCAGCCGCTGCCCGTCACCCGCGGCGTCATCATCAGGGGCAGGCGCTGCCTCAGCTTTTCGTAGAGTTCGATGTCCAGGCCGTTGAGCCGTTCGATGCGCCGACGGGTCTCCCGGGGTAACTCCTCCACCTTGGGCCGGTTCTCGTCAAGTCTAGGCTCTGAGAAGCGATAGGGAGTCCCTTCCGCGCCCAGGAGAGAGGCGAGCATGGCCCAGGACTCCTCGATGCGTTCCTGAGTTCCCAAAAAGCAGTAGGATTCCGTGATGTTGCGCAGGGCTGCCTTGAGCATGGACTCCGGGCACTCGCCGTACGGCGGATTGATGCCGGAGAGCATCCGCGTCATGCAGTTGTTCATCCTGGGCCGCACTGCGGCGTCCAGGAATCCGTCCAGCGTCGTGGACTGCGCAAAATCGTGGAAGCGGTGCTCCGGTCTGGTAAAAATGCGCCACCAGTGGGAGAAGACGCGCTCCACGGGATGGCGCAGGAAAGCGGCGTAAACCGTGGGGCCGCTGAATATCTTGTGGATGCCGTAATCCACGTGGCTGGAGAGGAAGCGTATGGTGTCCTTCTTCTCCCGCGAAAGGGCCAGCAGATTATCGAGGCCGCTGTCCGGCCCGCTGAGGTACACCGCCTGGGGCGAATACAGCCGGGCGAGGCCTACACGGACCGCGTCGTCCGATGTATTCGGAATATGCTGGAATATCAGTCGTTCACGCACGGGCTCGCTGTCGCTTCAGGCCGTTTGCCTTGCAGATTATCGCGTGGCCGGCGCGATGTGGGCTGGGGTGTCCTGCGGCGTCGCCATGGATACAAGCCGGATGCGGCCCGGCAGAATCATGGAGATGACGAGCAGTATGGCCAGCAATGCCAATATCAGGGTTTTGATGGGATCGAAAGGCTTTGCAGGCGGCGTGTCGGAGCCGTGCCGAAAAATGTAGGTGTAGGTGCGGCTGTCTTTCTTGTTGTTCATGGGATGCGTCCTTGTTGCGTCGTCGATGCTTCTGGGCTCTCTCCAGAGAATTGACTCATTTTATACCATACCCCGTCGACGGCAGCCATGGGCAACTACAATGTTCCGGCCACTTTTTCCAGTTCGAATCGGGTGTCTTTCGGGCTTCTTGTGTTTATTCTTCAATATTCCAGCAGGTTGGAAGAAGATCTGAGGCGCTGTGCAGGACAGGGCCAAAACCGCTGGCGCGGTGGACGGTTTCCGGCAAATGGGCTAGGCCCAGAGTCGCATCCCGCCGTTCGCGGCAGGTTTGAGAGCCGTGCAGTACACACCCCGTCCACCCTTTCGCAAGGAGCGCCCCGTGCTGAAAAAGCAAGTGAAGACGAGCGCCGCCACCATCCAGCCGACCTATGGCTGCCGGTCCTTCTGCGAGCCGTTGCCCAAGTACGAGATACCCGAATCCTCGCTAGATCCGCGCATCGCCAAGCAGCTCGTGCTGGACGAACTCAACCTCGACGGCAATCCTGCGCTGAACCTCGCGTCCTTCGTGACCACGTGGATGGACCCGGAAGCCGGAGAACTCATGGCCCAGGCGGTGAACAAGAATTTTATCGACCAGGACGAATACCCGCAGACCCAGAAGATCCATGAGCGGGTGGTGAGCATGCTGGCACATCTGCTGAACGCCCCGGAACAGGGCCAGGCCGTGGGCACGGTGACCATCGGCTCCAGCGAGGCTATCATGCTGGGGCTGCTGGCCCACAAGCGAGCCTGGCAGCACCGCCGCCGGGCGGCCGGCCAGCCCACGGATTCGCCCAACGTAATCTTCGGGCTGGACGTGCATTCGTGTTGGGAAAAGTTCGCCAACTACTTTGACGTGGAAGCGCGCACCATCAAGCTCAAGCCGGGCAAATACGTGATCGGTCCGGAGGATGTGGAGCCGCTGGTGGACGAGAACACCATAGCCGTGGGCGCCGTGGTGGGCACCACCTTCACCGGTCAGATGGACGACGTGGCGGGCATCGACCGGCTGCTTCAGAGAATAGAGGCCGAGCGCGGACTCTCCATCCCACTCCACGTGGACGGCGCCAGCGGCGGGTTCGTCATGCCATTCGTGCATCCGGACGAGCTTTGGGATTTCCGCCTGCCCACGGTGCGCTCCATCAACGTCTCCAATCACAAGTACGGGCTCGTATATCCGGGACTGGGCACCCTCGTGTTCCGAGACGCCGACGCAGTGCCCGAGGACCTGGTCTTCAAGATCAACTACCTGGGCGGCGAGATGGAGAACTACAGCCTGAACTTCTCGCGCGGATCGGCGCTGGTCATGGCGCAGTACTACAATTTCCTGCGCTTCGGGCGCGAGGGCTACCGCCAGGTGCTCTCCAACTGCGTGGAAAATGCGCGCCACCTGGCCCGGCACATCACCGACACGGGCCGGTTCGAGGTCATCGGCGACTCCCCCATGCTCCCGGTCATCGCACTCCGGCTGCTGGATGATTCGCGCTATACCGTGTTCCACGTGTCGGAAACCATCCGCGCCAAGGGCTGGATCGTGCCGGCGTACACACTGCCGCCGGACGCCGACGAAACGGCCGTGTTGCGCGTCGTGGTCAAGGAGAATTTCAGCCGCGACATGGCCGACCTCTTTGCCGAGGATCTGGAACACACCATGAACCGGCTGGACGCATCGCCCCCTGCCGTGGAGACGGAGCACGGCAAGAATGGCCACTCCATCTGCTGAACCAGCGCCGCCAGGGCCTTGGCGGCGCATGCGCGCCTCGCTTCGCAACAGGATGGATTGCCCGTGGACGCGCCCCCTGCTATAGGGGAGGTCCTGATCAGCCCAAGGAGAACCCACCCATGAAACGCCGCATCGCCGCAATTCTTGCTCTCGCCGTGCTGCTGTTTGTGCCGGGCGCGGGCAGCGCAGCCGAACCCATCACCGTGGCCTTTCTCGCCGGAGCCGGCGGGCTGAAAAGTCCGTTCAATCAGCTCGCCTACGACGGATTGCTCGAAGCCTCCAAAAATCTGTCGTTGGAAATCATAGTGGATACGACCATTGCCGATGCGAACGACCCTGACCTGAAGCGGGACGCGTTGAAGCGCGTGATCGACCTGGGCGAGGCGGACTTAGTCATCGCCAGTGGTAGGGAATGGGTGGAGGAGGTGCGAGCGAGCGCCGAGGATAATCCAAAGGTTCTGTTCTCCCTCATCAACGCGAAGCTCGAAGGGCTGGACAACGTCTCCTGCGTGGAGTTTGCCGAGGAGGAGGGCGGGTTTCTCGCCGGGGCTCTCGCCGCCTGGGTGTCCAAGACAGGGCTCATGGGGTTCATCGGCGGCATGAACCTGCCGGAGATCGAGGCCTTTGCCGCGGGCTACGCCGCAGGCGTGCACGAGGTGGGGCCCCAGGCGTCCGTGTATGTGGAGTTTCTCTCCAAGAACGCACATGACTTCAAGGGATTCCGCTCACCAGAGCTGGGCTACTCCATTGCCAGCCAAATGTACGCTTCCGGGGTGGACGTGGTGTTCGCCGCCGCGGGCGCCTCCGGAGAAGGCGTAATCCGCGCCGCCCAGGAGACGGGCGCCTGGGCCATCGGCGTGGATTACGACCAGGACAACCTGGCCGAGGGGCATGTTCTTACCAGCGTGATCAAGCGCGTGGACAACGCCGTTCTCCGCGAGGTTTCCAGCGTGGTGGCGGGCAAGTTCAATCCTGGCGTCCATGTCTACGGCGTGAAGAACGGCGGCATTGGTCTTTCTCCAATGACCTACACCAGGGAGGGTATCGGCGAGGAAATCCTGGCCAAGCTCAAGGCTCTGGGAGGACGCGTGGCCGCAGGCGAAATCGACATTCCCGAAACCCTGCCGGCCGAGAAGTAGGATGGTGCCCATGGTGCGCTCCTGCGAAGCCTCCCTGGACGTGGTCAAACGGGACCTGGACTACGCCGTGTACGCCGGAGGTGCGGTGCTCACCACCCCGGGCGGGATGCCGGTGGCCTCGCCCAAGCTGCGCCTGCTGGAACACATCGTCCGGGATATCAGCGTTGCGAAACCGGATGAGTTGACGGCCCTGGACTTTTTCAATTTCGAGCGCGACGTGGCGGAAGCCGACGCCCAGGCCGCCGAGCAGTTGTTTCTGGAGGCGTTGCACGCCGACCCTGTGGCTGCCCGGCGCTTTCCCGAGATGGGCGCCTCTGCCAAACCCGCGGATATCTCGCTGGACACGGTGGACCCGGACATGCCGGCGCTGTGCTTCCTGTATGGCGGATTGAGCGAGGCGCTGGGCAAGGCGGCAAGCTATCTAATGGAAAACGGCCACGAGGCAGCGCTGCGGGATTATTCGCTCTTCAGCACCATCATGCTGCACGCGTTCCGGGTTTTTCCGGCGTACCGCCGCGCCTCGATCCTCGTCCTTGCCGAACGGCATGGAGCGGGCGCGTTGCTGCCTTTTCTGCTGCTGGTGGGCAGGCTCAGCGAATCCGAGTACGCCAACGCCGTGGTGAGCCTGGAGTGGTACCGCTACGACGCGTCCACTGCCATGGACCGGTTCCGCTGGCTGCGCGACGAGGCGCGCCAGGCCCGGGAATACGCTGGGGTGAGCCGTGCCGCGTCCGGCGATGAGGCGGCGGGACCGAACGTGTTGGAGCTCATCGCCCGCGGCGAGGGCCACTACGTGGAATTCAAGTCCACCCTGCGGCTGAACCTGCACACCCGGAAGAACGACCCGAACATCTCCCACGCCAGCCTGAAATCCATCGCCGCGTTTCTCAACTCCTCCGGCGGCACGTTGCTCATCGGCGTGCGCGACGACGGCTCGGTGGAAGGCATCGAAACCGATGGCTTTCCCAGCGAGGACCGTTTCGGCCTCCATCTCTGGCAGCTTGTGGAGTCGGCCCTGGGCGGCTGCGCGTGTCCTTTTGTCTCCAGCCGGTACGAAGTCCTGGAAGGCCGCACCGTGTGCTGCGTTTCGTGCGTGGAAAGCCCGCGGCCCGTCTTTCTCCAGTCCAAAAAGGACGAGGAGTTCTGGGTGCGGGTCGGTCCCTCCAGCCGGCAGCTTGGCGTGCGCGAGGCCCTGGACTACATCAAACTGCGTTTCAAGCAGGAGTGACGCCCTCAGGCCCACGCCGTTCGCCTTCATGCTGTCCGTAATTCTGGACTGGCGGCCTGGAGTCAGCGTTTCTACTGTCCAAAATTCTGGACTGAGGTCCTGGCGCTGCCGCTATGCGGCATGGCTGCGCATACTCTCGATGAGCGTCTTGAGCTGCGCCGACAGGTCCGCGAGTTCCTGGATGGAGCATGTGGACTCGTCCATGGCCCGGGCCACGTCCGCGGAGACGGATTCGATCTCGCTCGTGGCCTTATTCACGGCGTCGGACACCGAGGACTGCTCCTCGGCAGCGGCAGCGATGGCATGGATCTGGCCGGCGGTCTCCTCGCTCATGGTCACGATGGCCTCAAGCGAGGCGCGGGTCTCCTCCACGAGGGAGGTGGACTCGACCACGGAGCGGATGGCCACGTCCGTGGCCTCGGAGTTGCGCTTCGTGCCTTGCTGGATGTTGGTGATAACCTCGGTGACGTCGCCCGTGGCGTTCATGGTCTTTTCGGCCAGCTTGCGCACCTCGTCCGCCACCACGGCGAATCCGCGGCCTGCGTCGCCGGCCC
>JBMCLC010000048.1:0-8092 GCA_048614715.1 Oceanidesulfovibrio sp. | reverse complement strand
TGGTCTATCTGCAGGACCCGGATGACCCCGGCCTGTATTACGGCCGCGAGGTTGTGCTCGGCCCCCGCGCCGGAGACGTCTACATCGTGCGTGAAGGACTGTCCGAAGGCGACCTGGTGGTGGCCAAGGGCGCGTTCAAGATCGACTCGGCCGTGCAGATCAAGGCCAAACCCTCCATGATGAATCCGGATGCCGGCATGCCTGCCGCCGCCGGCCATGAGCATGAAGGCATGAAGAAGGCCGGACCTCCTGGCGCGGACATGGAATTTGACCTGCCCTCCGGCCCGGCCTACGACGTGCCCTTCGAGCTTGCCAAACAACTCCCGGTCCTGCCCCAGCGCTTCGCCGTGGTGGAAGAAGCCGTGTTCGCCGCCGAGCACGGCGCCGTGGGCGTGGAGACGGTGCGGCAGGCCTACGGGCAGTTCTACGACGCCATCCGCGCCATCGACCCCACGACGATTACCGACCAGGACGCCGCCCTGTTGTGGAATGAGATCTCCATGCTCCTGCGCAACGACTCCTTCCTGGGCAGCGAGTCCGAGGACGTGAGCGAGGCGGTGCGGCTCTTCAAGGACTTCGAGGACCATTTTGCCGAACTGGCCGGCGCCTTTCCGCTGCACCCCCCCAAGCGTCCCGCCACCCTGGCCACGCCGCCCGAGTTCGGCCAGTCCCTGGCGCGGCTCATCCAGTCCTATCTCGCCATGCACGCGGCGCTCAGCCAGGACGACCCCGAGGCGGCCCGGGCCGCGGCTGACGAAATCCGCCCCCTCGTTCAAGGAATGCATGCCGAGGAGCTGAACATGGACGCGGCCCACGTGTGGGAGGAAGCGTCCCGGACCATGACGGACGCGCTCGACGCCATGGAGGGCGCAGACATAGCGGCCATGCGCGAGTCGTTCCAGCCTTTGTCCAATGGCCTCTCCACGCTCATTTCCCGTTTCGGCGGCCCGGACGGCGCGCCGGTGTACGAGATGTTCTGCTCCATGGCCTTCGACAACGCCGGCGGCACCTGGCTGCAAAACCACACCGACGTGCTCAACCCATACTACGGCGACGCCATGCTGCGGTGCGGCGAGGTCAAACGCGAGCTCGCGCCGGCAGGACTCCCTGACGAAACCGCCGGGCAATCGGATGTGTCCAACATCCTGGACACACCGGAGACCTTCCGTATGGCCCTGGCCCCTATCGTGAGCGCTTACCTGGGCGTGCAGCTCGCCCTGGCCGACGACGATCCGTCCGCAGCCAGGGAACAGGCCCGCGTTCTTAGCCTGGCTCTGCCCATGGTCGATGTAGGCGGCCTGTCGGACCCTGCCGCGGCCATCTGGAGGGATGTACGGGCCCGCCTGGAGCAGGGGGCGTCTGCCATAGAAAATTCTGCCGACATCAAGGCGGCCCGCGTGGGCTTCCGCACCCTTTCCGCCGGCATGATAACCGCCGTGGACCGGCTCGGCGCGGACGTGAACCGCACGCTCCACGAGGCGACCTGTCCCATGGCATTCAACGACGAGGGCGCGAACTGGGTGCAGGAGGGCGAGGAAATCCTGAACCCGTACTTCGGCGCCTCCATGCTGCGTTGCGGCGAAATCGTCCGGACCCTCGGAGCGCGCTCGGATGGTTGACGACACGCGCGGCTCCGAACGTCCCATACCACTCGCCGAACGGTTCGTGGGCGCGTGCCTGCAGTACCGTATTGTGGTCTTCGTGGTGGCGGGCCTGCTGCTCTTCTGGGGCGTTTCCGTGGCTCCGTTCGACTGGGACATCTACGCCATCCCGCGCGATCCCGTGCCCGTGGACGCCATTCCGGACATCGGCGAAAACCAGCAGATTGTGTTCACGGAGTGGCCTGGTCGCTCGCCCCAGGATGTGGAGGACCAGGTCTCCTACCCGCTCACCACCGCCCTACTCGGCATTCCCGGCGTCAAGACGGTGCGCAGCGTCTCCATGTTCGGCTTCTCCTCCATCTACGTGATCTTCGAGGAGGACATCGAATTCTACTGGTCGCGCTCGCGCCTTCTGGAGAAGCTCTCCAGCCTGCCGGCGGGCAGCCTGCCGCAGGACGTGCGCCCCACCCTGGGGCCGGACGCCACGGCCCTGGGCCAGGTCTACTGGTACACCCTGGAAGGCCGCGACAAGGCTGGCAACCCCACCGGGGGCTGGAACCTGGACGAGCTGCGCAGCGTGCAGGACTGGTACATGCGCTACGGCCTGCAGTCGGCCGGCGGCGTGAGCGAGGTGGCCTCCATCGGCGGGTTCGTGCGCGAATACCAGGTGGACGTGAACCCCGAAGCCCTGCGCGCCGCCGACGTGAGCATGGACATGGTGATGCGAGCCGTGGCCCGATCCAACCTGGACGTGGGCGCGCGGACCATCGAGGTGAACAGCGCCGAATACGTGGTGCGCGGCCTGGGCTTCATCAAGAATATTGAGGATATCGAACAGTCCGTGATCACGGCGCGTAGCGATCAGCCCATCACCGTGGGCGACGTCGCCACGGTCCAGCTCGGCCCGGCCATGCGCCGCGGCGTGCTGGACAAGGGCGGGGCCGAGGTCGTGGGCGGCGTGGTGGTCGCCCGGTACGGCGAGAATCCGCTCGCCGTCATCCAGAACGTCAAGGACACCATTGCAGAACTGGAACCCGGCCTGCCCTCCAAGGTGCTGCCGGATGGCCGCACCAGCACGCTCGAGGTCGTGCCCTTCTATGACCGCTCCGGCCTCATCCACGAGACTTTGGGCACCCTGAACACGGCGCTCATCGATGAAATACTCGTCACCGTGGTGGTCGTGCTCGTCGCCGTGCTCCATCTGGAAAGCTCGCTGCTCATCGCCTCGCTGTTGCCCATGGCGGTGCTGCTCTGCTTCACGGCCATGAAGAGCTTCGGGGTGGACGCGAACATCGTGGCTTTGTCCGGCATCGCCATCGCCATCGGCACCATGGTGGATATGGGCATCATCATCACGGAGAATATCCTCAAACGGTTCAACGAGGCTCCGGAAGGCACGCCGAATACCGTGATAATCCGGGAGGCCACGGGCGAGGTAGCCGGCGCGGTGCTCACGGCCGTGGCTACCACTATCGTCAGCTTCCTGCCGGTGTTCGCCATGGAAGGGGCCGAGGGCAAGTTGTTCAAACCCCTGGCCTTTACCAAGACCTTTGCACTGTTCGCGTCCATTGTAGTCTCGGTCACAGTGCTGCCCGTGCTGGGCACCGTATTCCTGCGCCGCGGCAAATCAGGGCAGGATTCCAGCCGGCTGCTCTCGGCCCTTGTCATGGCCTCCGGCGTGGCGCTCATGTTCTTTGCGCCGTGGTGGATGGGCGCTGCCGTGGTTCTGGTGGGGCTCACCCGCTTCGCGGCCATGGCCCTGCCGGCAAGAGGGTCGCGGTGGCTCAAACACGGCGCGGTGCTCCTGCTGGCGCTGGCCGTGGCCGTGGTGCTGGCCGACCACTGGATGCCGCTGGGCCCGGAGCACGGCCTGGCGCGCAACGCGCTGTTCACCATCCTGCTCATGGGGTCGCTGCTGGGTTTTTTCGCCCTGTTCCAGATGGCCTACCCGTACATGCTGCGGCGGGTTCTGGACTTCAAGGTCGCGTTCATGCTCCTGCCCGTGGCCGTGCTGGTGTTCGGGCTCATGGCGTGGCTCGGCTTCCCCGCCGTGTTCGGCTGGCTGCCGGACTCCGTGCTCGGTTCCAGGCCGGCCGTGGCCCTGGCGCACAAGTTCCCGGGACTGGGCAAGGAGTTCATGCCGCCGCTGGACGAGGGCTCGTTCCTGTTCATGCCCACCACCATGCCCCACGCCTCCATCGGCGAGGTCAAGGACGTGCTCGCCAAGCAGGACATGGCCATGATGGCGATTCCCGAGGTGGAGACTGCCGTGGGCAAGCTGGGCCGCGCGGATACTTCGCTGGACCCGGCGCCGCTGTCCATGATCGAGACCGTGGTGAACTACGTGCCCGAGTACATCGTGGACGAATCGGGCAATCGCGAACGGTTCGCGCACCGCGCGGACAAGCTGGATTACCATCGCACGCCGGCAGGCGAGCCCGTATCCGCGCCGGACGGCCTGCCCTACCTCGTGCAGGGCAAGTTCCTGCGCGACGATGAGGGCGAACTCGTTCCGGAAGCGGACGGCATGCCCTTCCGTATCTGGCGGCCGGCTCTCGATCCAGCCGTCAACCAGGGCCGCGACGCCTGGCCCGGCATTCAGACACCCCAGGATATCTGGGACGCTGTGGTCGAGGCCGCCGAGGTTCCCGGCACCACCTCCGCGCCGTATCTGCAGCCCATCGCCGCGCGCATCGTCATGCTCCAGTCCGGAATGCGCGCACCCATGGGCATCAAGGTCCGCGGCCCGGATCTCGAAACCATCGAGACCGTGGGTCTGCAGCTGGAGCGGCTGCTCAAGGAGGTGCCCTCGGTGCAGCCCGCCGCGGTCATCGCCGACCGCATCGTGGGCAAGCCCTACCTGGAGATCGAGATAGACCGCACGGCCATAGCCCGCTACGGCCTGCCTCTGGAGGACGTGCAGGAGGTCATCGAGGCCGCGGTGGGCGGCCGCCAGTTGACCACCACTGTTGAAGGGCGCGAGCGCTACCCCGTGCGCGTGCGCTACCAGCGCGAACTGCGCGACACCCCGGAAGCCCTGGGCGGCGTGCTCGTGGCTGCGAAAACCGGCGAGCAGATCCCCTTGCGCGAGCTGGCACACATCCGCTACGTGCGTGGTCCGCAGGCCATCAAGAGCGAGGATACCTTCCTCGTGGGCTACGTGCTTTTCGACAAAAAGCAGGGGTTCGCCGAGGTGGACGTGGTGGAGCAGGCCCGGGCGTATCTGGAAACGAGACGCGAGGCAGGCGAGCTCGTGCTGCCGGAAGGCGTGTCCTACACCTTTGCCGGCAGCTACGAGAACCAGATACGCGCGCAGAAGCGGCTGGCCGTGATCCTGCCGGTGGCGCTGGCCGTGATCTTCCTCATCCTCTACCTGCAGTTCAAGCGGCTGCCGGTCACCATAATCGTGTTTTCGGGCATCGCCGTGGCCTGGGCCGGCGGGTTCATACTCATCTGGCTCTACGGGCAGGAATGGTTCCTCGCCTTCGAGGTTTTCGGCGAGCCCATGCGCGAACTGTTCCAGGTGGACCCGGTGAACCTCTCCGTGGCCATCTGGGTGGGCTTCCTCGCCCTGTTCGGCATCGCCTCGGACGACGGCGTGCTCATGGCGACTTATCTGCTGGATTCCCAGGGCGAGCGCGACACCACGGACACAAAAAAGCTCCGCGAGGCCGTGGTTGCCGGCGCGAAACGCCGCATCCGGCCGGCGCTCATGACCTCGGCCACCACCATCCTCGCGTTGCTGCCCATCCTCACCTCCACCGGACGCGGCTCCGACATCATGGTGCCCATGGCCATTCCGTCATTCGGCGGCATGCTCGTGGCCCTGCTCACCGTGTTCGTGGTGCCTGTGCTGTTCTGCTCAATCGAGGAATGGCGGCTCTACTGGCGCAAACGGCGGGAGCTGCCCGTGTCCTGACGCCGGATCAGGGGCTTTGCTCCGGGTACTCTCTCGGGTGGGTCTGAACCCACCGGAACCAGAGGGGGCCATCCGTCTTTCGGAAATGCCAGAAACACGGTCCTTCCAGTCGTTCCATGCTCACAAACGAAAAACGCCCCCGTACACAAGCACGGGGGCGTCGCTTTCACAGTATTCTAGTCGAACGCCTGGATCACTTTCCATTCTTCCCAGACCTTGCCGACCAGGCCGACACCCGGCTTGAGGGTCGCCTTGCCCTTCTGCCAGCCGGATGGCGTGACCTGTCCGCCCTGGGTTTCGCGCACCAGCTGGAACGCCTGTATCTGTCGCAGGGTTTCCGACACATTACGGCCCACGGGCGGGGAGAGGACCTCGAAGCCCTGGACAACCCCGTCCGGGTCGATGAGGAAGCGGCCGCGCACATCCACGCCGCCGTTCACATCATACACGCCGTAGGCCTGGCCCACCTTGCCGCCGCCATCGGAAAGCATGGGGAAGGGAACGGGACCCGCGGTAATCATTTTGGACAGCTCATGCTCCACCCACATCTTGTGCACGAACACGGAATCCACGCTCATGGACAAGACCTGTACGCCAAGCTGCTCGAATTCGGCATTCTTCTCGGCGACCGCCGAGATCTCGGTTGCTCAAACAAAGGTGAAGTCGCCCGGATAGAAGCACAGGACAACCCACTTGCCGAGGTAGTCGGAGAGCTTCACGGCCGTGAATTCTCCATTGTAGAATGCCGGAGCGGCAAAATCAGGCGCCTTCATACCTACTGTAATCATGGTTCTACCTCCTTCATTTCGTACGCTGGACATCACAGCTTCCTGCATTTCCTGTCGTTCTTCGCCAACGGGGTCACCCGTGGACCGGGCACAGAGCGAGGGGTCTCTTTCCGGCATGCTCTCCTCCGGGCACAGCTTGGGGGGTTCAGTTGAATACGTTGCATGGAACCGAAGCCTTCAAAGAAATATCTTCCTGATGATGCGCGCCGCCCATTAATCCTGACCGGCTTCAATCATGCGGCCGTGGAGAGCCGCAGGCCCGCCTTCTTCCAGGCCGAGAGCCCGCCGGCCAGCGATTTCACATTGGAGTAGCCGTGGGCGCGCATATAGGAGCCGGCCATGTTGGAGCGGTATCCGGTGCCGCAGTAGACCACCACTTCCTGGTCTGTCGGGAGCGAGCAGCAGGCCTCCAGAATTTCGTTGAACGACATGTGCTGCGCCCCGTCTATAGAGCCCTCGGCGAGTTCCGGGCCGATGCGCACGTCCAAAAGGGCCGGGGCCTGTCCGTTCTGCAGACGTTCGGCGAGTTCGTACCCCGAGACCTGCTCCAGCCGGTCCACGGGCTTGCCGGCGAATATCCAGGCCTGGATGCCGCCGGAAAGATAGCCGAGGATATTGTCGTAGCCGATGCGGTGCAGCTCGGTGCGCATGGCTTCGTAAGCGTCGCGGCCGTCCACCACCAGCAGGATGTCGGCCATGGGGTCCACCACCATGCCCACCCAATTGGCGAGCTGCTTTTCGAAACCGATGTTCAGCGAACCCGGAATATGGCTGCCGCCGAAAGCGGCGCCGTTGCGGGTATCCAGCACCACGGCGCCCTGGTCCATGGATTTCTGGAAATCATCCACCGTGAGTGCGCGCTCCAGCGGGCAGCGCTCCAGCAACTGCGCGCCATGCATGTTGGTGGAGATAATGTGGGTGAAGCTCTTGGGACGCACCGGGAAATCGCCGCGCATTTCATCGGAAAAAGACTCGAACGAGGAGAACTGGAGCCTGGGATTGTGGCGCAGCTCGTAGCCCAGAGTGCTGCTGTTCTTGGGGCTCATGCCCTTGCCACAGAGCGATCCGGAGCCGTGGGACGGATAGACTTCCAGGAACTCCGGCAGGTTCTTCATCTTCGTGAACAGCGAGTCGTAGAGGTTCCGCACCTGGGCGTCCAGGATCTCCTGGCCGGCGAGGTCGGGCCGCCCGATGTCGCCCACGAAGAGCAGGTCGCCGGTCAGAACCATCCAGGGTTCCTCGGAACGTGCCAGATCGGAAACCACGAGGGAGATGGAGTGCGGGGTGTGGCCGGGCGTGTGCAGCACCTCGATCCTGGCGTTGCCGGCCTCGATGACGTGGCCTTCCGGCAGGGGCGAGAACTCGAAATCCACGGGGCTGTCCGGATGCATGCAGATGGACGCTCCGGTACGCGCGGCCAGCTCGTGCGCTCCCGAGACATGGTCGGCGTGGACGTGGGTGTCGATGATGTGCGTCACCTTCATGCCCTCGTCGCGCGAAATGTCGAGATAGTCCTGGATGTCACGTTTCGGATCGACCACGACCATGGTTCCGGCTTGCGGACATCCAAGGACATACGAAAGGCAGCCGAGCCCCGAAACCTGAATCTGCTTGAAAAACATGATGCACCCTCCTTGCCGCGGTGCTGCCGTCATAGAATGCGCTCCGACATGGAGCCAGGTATTGGAGAGAGAGGATGTTCGGGCGCGGGCCGAATGCGGACCCACGCCCTGTGTATCGTTACGACTCTCCCGGGTTACGCCTCGTCGCTGCCCATGTTCACG
>JBMCLC010000047.1:0-8158 GCA_048614715.1 Oceanidesulfovibrio sp. | reverse complement strand
GCCCTTTGCCGGTCCCGCGTTCTCCGGCATACCGGAAACGCCGCCGTCCGATTTCGTGGTGGATATCGGTCCCGAACAACTGGCCGAGGAGCTGCGGCTCTTGTACGTGGGGCTGACGCGCGCCCGCGAGGGTCTTTACCTCTCCCGCGCCGGCAGCCGCACCGTGTACGGCGCCACATACCGGCTCCCGGCCTCGCGCTTCCTCACCCATCTCACCAGCCGCGATGGTGGCATCCGTCGCTCCACGCTCATCGCCAAGACCCAACGCTCGCAGAAGCATCTGTCGCTCATGGACTGACGCCCATGCGCCCCACACTTGCGCCGGTCCTGGCTGCCCCCTCCTTCGTGATTCCAGGGACCATCCCCGAGAACTGCGCCTTTCTCGAACCGCTCGTGGACGAGGTGGCGCTGTGCTTTTTCGAGACGCGGGCCTGCCTGGAATACGGCGCGGACGATCTGCCCGACCACCTCGCACGGCACGCCTTGAGCTACCACGTGCATCTGCCGCTCGACCTGCCAGAGGAGCCCGACGCACTGCGCGATTCGCTCAAAGGTCTTGTTGCAAAAGTCGCATTTCTCGCGCCGCGATTCTTCGTGCTCCACCCGCCACCTTCGGAAGAGCTGCTGCGCACCGCGGCGGACGCCCTGTCCGAAGCCGGCGTGCCGACCGGAAATATCCTGCTGGAGAACGTGGGCGCGCCGCCGATTGCGCCGCTGCTTTCGCTGGCATACGATCTGGGGATGGGATTCTGCCTGGATGTCGGCCATTTTCTCAGGCTCGGAGAGCGCGAGATTCTGGGACAGGGCGCGCTGCTCGAACGCGCGCGCTGCTTGCACGCCTACGCCCCGGACCCCGAGGGCACGGGCAGGCACCAGAGGCTCTCCCTACTGGATGGCGAGGGCCTGGCCTTTCTGGACGCCCTCCTCGCCCGGCTGCCGAACCTCGACACCGTGGTCCTGGAGGTCTTCGACCGCCACGGTTTCGAACGTTCCATGGCCATGTGGCAAAGCCGCTACGGGGAAGGCTGGTGATCGCCCTGTTCATCGGCGGCGAGAAATCCGGAAAATCCGACCTCGCTCTGGATTCCTTCCTGGAGTTGCCGGCTCCGCGCACGCTCGTGGTTACGGGCAAGGCGCAGGATTTCTCCTTCCGCCGGCGTATCGAGGCGCACCGGCAGGACCCCCGACGCTCCGGCTCACAGATGCGGGTGGCCGAGGCGGGCATCGACCTGTCCGGCCCGCTGACGCGGCTCGCGGCCCAGGGCGCCGCCTCCCTGCTGGTGGACAGTCTGGACTACTGGGTCTTCGCCGTGCTGGAGTCCGAAGGGGAAGCCGGCCTCGCCGTCCGGATTGACGATCTCGTCGAAACGCTCGGCTCGTTCTCCCGAGCCGGCGCTCCCAATGCGGTTCTGGTCAGCTGCGAAGTAGGGCTCGGCCCCATAGCCGCAACTCCCGAGGTGCGCGCTTTTGTGCGCAGTCTCGGGGAATGCAACCGCCGCATCGCCAACACGTGCGACGAAGCGACCCTTTGCGCCGCCGGCCTTCCCTTGCGCTTAAAAACACGCTAGTCTGTAATTTCTGGAGTCATTCATGGCATACTTCAGGCAACTCGATACCCAACTTGCGACTCTCCAGAAGCTCTTCGACCGCGATCAGAAATGGCTTATCATGGTGAACGCCGATCCGGACGCCCTGGGCTCTGCCATGGCGCTCAAGAGGATCATGAGCTACCGCGTGGCCGATGTGGGGATCTCGCACGTCAACGAGGTGACCCGTCCGGACAACCTTTCCATGATCCGCTACCTGAACATCCCCACCAAGCGGTTCACGCCGGCCATCGCCGAGCAGTACGACAAATTCGCACTGGTGGACTCCCAACCACACCACCACAAGGATTTCCAGGGCCTCCATTTCTCCATCGTGCTGGACCACCACCCGCTGGTGGAGGGCAAGCCAGTGAACGCCGAGTTCAAAGAAATCAAGCCGGAGTACGGCTCCAACTGCACCCTGCTCACCGAATATCTGCACAACCTGAACATCCGGCCGGGCAAGCTCCTGGCCACGGCCCTGATGTACGGTATCAAGTCGGACACATCGAGCTTCGAGCGCAATTTCTGCGACGTGGACGTCAAAGCCTTCCGCTATCTCTCCAAACACGCGGACCATCACCTCATCCGCAAGATCGTACGCAGCGAGTTCCGGCTGGAGTGGCTCGACTACTTCTCCCTCGCCTTCTCCAAGCTCAGGATCAAGAGAAATGGCGCGCACGTATTCCTCGGGGAGGTGGACAACCCTGACATCATTGTCATCCTCGCGGACTTCTTCCTGCGCATCCACGAGATCGTCTGGTCCACCGTGGCCGGAGTGTTCGGCGATACGCTCATCGTCATCTTCCGCAGCGACGGCGTTTCCCGCGAAGTGCGCGAGCTGGGCAAGAAGGCGTCGGACATCTTCGGCGACGTGGGATCGGCCGGCGGTCACGCGGCCATGGCCCGCGCCGAAGTAAAGCTGGACGACATCCCAGGCGGGGACCCGGAGCAGTTCACCCTCTCGCGGCTCGGGCTCTCCTGAGGCCGCGTCCTCAAATCCACTTCACGAATAACCCCCTAGGCCGTCAGGCCGCCTTTTCCGCAGCCCGTGAACGCCGGGGGGCGGGATTCCCCCCGCCAACCTGCTACGTAGCGATCGCGGCGGCCCCTGCCTTGGCGACGCGTTCGTCTTCATCCACCGTACCTCCGCTTACGCCAACGGCGCCGACGATTACGTTGATCCTGTCCACCAGCAGTACGCCGCCGGCAAAGATGATCAACCCGCCGTTGCTGACCTCGATGCCGTACAGGGACTGTCCCACCTGGGACGCGGCGCCGAACTCACGGGGCGAGCTGTTGAAGTAGCGGGCGGTGACGGCCTTTTTTGTGGCTATGTCTATGCTGCCGAGAAAAGCGTCGTCCATGCGATAGAATGCCTTGAGGTTGCCGCCGGCATCGACCACGGCGATGTTCATGGGCACGCCGATTTCCTCGGCCTCTTCCACCGCGGCCTGGAGAACGGCCTGGGCCTGGGCCAGTGCAATGTCTCCGGGCAGTGTTCTTTTCGGTCCAGCCTGAGATTGCGCCATGTTGCGAGACCTCCTGGTTGCGTGTCGGTGTCTTTTTGTCCATATGACAAACCCGGCTCCCTTGCCATACGTGCGATATGTCCGGCGCGAAACCGCGCCCGTCGTGCGGTGCTCGCGGACATTATGGAGTGGACAAAGCAAAAAAGGCCGACGCCCGAAAGCGCCGGCCTTGTTCCTGCGATGGATGACTGCGGAGCCGTGAGCTCTAGCCCAGGCTCTCCTCGCCGGTGCGGACGCGGTAGGACTTCTCCACATCCTGGACGAGGATGACGCCGTCGCCCTCCTTGCCTGTCTTGGACGCGCCCATGATGGCCTGGATGGCAGCATCGAGCTTGTCCTCGGGAAGGGCCACCTCGAGGCGGACCTTCTTGAGCAGATTCACTTCCATGACCACGCCGCGGTACGTCTCGGTAAAGCCTTTCTGGCGGCCGGAGCCCAGGATGTTGGTCACGGACATGCCGTATATCTGCTGGGCGTAGAGCGCCTGTTTGACCGGAGTCAGACTCTCGGGCCTGACGTATGCGATGACGAGCTTCATATATTCCTCCTGTGCAGGACGTTCGGTTTACTCGACGGTGAAGATCTGGAAGCCGTTGTAGCCTTCCATGCCGTGCTCGGAGATATCCAGACCCTTGATCTCGTCTTCCTTGGAAGCGCGGATGCCCATGACGGCCTTGACCACGGTGAAGGCGATGAAGCCGGTACCGAAAGCCCAGGCAAATACCACGGCCACGCCTATTGCCTGCACAAAGAGCTGATTGATGGAACCGCCGTAGAACAGGCCGGTCAGATCGCCGTAACCCGGAGCGGCCAACAAGCCCACGGCCAAGGTGCCCAGCGCGCCGCACACGCCGTGCACGGAGATGGCGCCGACCGGATCGTCGATCTTCAAAACCTTGTCGAGGAACTCGACCGAGAACACGCAGACGATGCCGGCCACGAGGCCCAGAATGATTGCGCCGAGGGGCGCCAGCTCGTAGCAGCCGGCGGTAATCGCCACCAAGCCTGCCAACGCGCCGTTCATGGTCATGGACGGATCGGGCTTGCCGTACTTGAGCCACACCGTAAGCATTGCGCCCAGCGTGCCGGCTGCTGCGCATAGCGAGGTGTTCACCGCGATGTAGCCGATAGTGCCGTCAGCCGTGGTGGTGGAGCCGGGGTTGAAGCCGAACCAGCCGAACCACAGAATGAACACGCCCAGGGCCGCCAGCGGAATGTTGTGGCCGGGAATGGCCTTGGGGGTGCCGTCCGAAGAATACTTGCCGATGCGCGGCCCGAGGACGAGGACGCCGGCAAGGCCGACCCACGCGCCCACGGAGTGGACCACGGTGGAGCCGGCGAAGTCCGCGAAGCCCAGGCCTTCCAGCCAGCCCGCGCCGGCGTCGCCCAGCCACAGGCTGCCCCAACACCAGTGGCCGGAGATGGGATAAATGAGGCCCGTGGTGATGATGGACAAGATGATGTAGGAGCCGAACTTGGTGCGCTCGGCCACGGCGCCGGAAACGATGGTGGCGGCGGTGGCCGCAAACACGGACTGGAAGAACCAGAATGTCAGAGTCCACTGGCCGTCGGCGTCTGCTCCGGTGGCGCCGCCCAGGGCGAACCCGGAGCTGCCGAACACGCCGCTCACGTCGGTTCCGAACATGAGGCCGAAACCGAACAGGAAGAACGCGATGGCGCCGGCCGAGAAGTCCAGGTAGTTCTTCATGAGGATGTTGCCGGCGTTCTTGGCGCGGGTGAAACCGCACTCCACGCAGGCGAAGCCGGCCTGCATGAACATGACCAGAATGGCGGCGATCAGAGTCCAGAGGATGTTCGCATTGCTCTGCAGCAGCATCTCCGGAGCATCCTGCGCCAATGCGAGTCCGGGCGCCATGAGTACACCCAAAGCGGCCATCCCGGGAGCGAAACGGCGTTTGTGAACCGTAATCCAAGAAACCATACAAGACCTCCTTAACGTTTGATTGGCCTGGCAGCATGCATCTTATACATTCGAACCCCGACGCCCAGGGAGCCGGGGAGCTACCGGTACCTGTCCCTTGACCGACACTACTCAGCAAATACCAGTCCAAAACAAACAACCACTTAATATTGCAGCGAAAACAACGCCGCATCCACTTTACTCTGCAGCCAGACCCCACCCTGAACCCACTTTTTGTACAATTTTGCAACAACCACCCCGGGTGGTTTTGTACAAACTTGTAAAATGGCCTGGGTCTCGCCCTGCCGACACAGTTACATACCCCTCCGACTTTTTCTACGTTTCATATTGACAACCTCTCGGGCCGGGGGTAGTACCCCGCTCATGACTACCCTTTCTCCGCAGGCTTCCTACTTTTTCTTTTTTTATTTTTGGCGCTGGACTGTCCGCGGTCGGAAGGGTACGAGCTAAGAGTCTTCTCAAGGTGAATCGAACCAGGGCCGCGGGCGGAAAAGCCGGCGGCCCTTTTTTTTCACCGCCGGCCCTCCCCCCGGGGCGCGCAAAGGCAAGGAGTGGACCATGCTTCTCGGAAAAGGCGTGCGCCAGGAACGCATCTTCAACAGAAACACCGGCAGGACTATCATCGTCCCCATGGACCACGGCGTCTCTGTCGGACCGATCTTCGGACTTGTCGATTTCAAAGGCACCGTCAACAAGGTTGCCGACGGCGGGGCCAACGCCGTGCTTATGCACAAAGGCCTGCCCCGCTGCACCCACCGCGGCTACGGACGCGACATCGGCCTCATCGTCCATCTTTCAGCGTCCACCAGCATTTCGCCTTTTCCCAATGCAAAAACTCTGGTCGGCACCGTTGAGGACGCCATCCGCCTCGGCGCCGACGCCGTCTCCCTGCACGTGAACCTCGGCGACGAGACCGAGCCGAAGATGCTCGAGGACCTCGGTCGGGTCTGCTCCACGGCCGCCGGGTGGGGCATGCCCGTGCTCGCCATGATGTACGCGCGCGGCAAGAACGTGGAGAACGAGTACGATCCCAAGGTCGTGTGCCACTGTGCGCGCGTCGCCGTGGAACTCGGCGCGGACATCATCAAGGTCGTCTACACCGGGGACATAGAATCCTTCCACGCCGTGGTGGAATCGTGCTGCGTGCCCGTGGTCATAGCCGGCGGCGAGAAGCTGGAGTCCACCCGCGATCTCATCCAGATGGTCCACGACTCCATTCAGGCGGGCGGCGCCGGCCTTTCTGTGGGCCGCAACATTTTCCAGCACGACAACCCCACCCGGCTGTGCCAGGCGCTCAACGGCGTGGTGCACGAGGATTGGGACGTGGAACAGGCCATGGAACTCATCGCGCAGGACGAACAATAAGGGAGCCAAAGCAATGCGCATCGGAAAAGCCATTCGCCGCGAACGCATCTTCAATCGCGACACCAAACGGACCATCATCGTTCCTCTAGACCACGGCATCTCCATCGGACCGGTCCACGGCCTGGTGGACCTGCGCAAGACCGTCAACAGCGTGGCCGAGGGCGGCGCCAACGCCGTACTCATGCACAAGGGCCTGGTGCGCTGCGGGCACCGCACCAGCGGCAAGGACATCGGCCTGGTGCTCCACCTGTCCGCATCCACGGACGTCTCGCCATACCCCAACGCCAAGACGCTGGTCTCCAGCGTTCGCGAAGCCCTGAAGCAGGGCGCCGATTCCGTGAGCGTGCACATCAACCTGGGCGACGAAACCGAGCGGCTCATGCTCAAGGAAGTGGGCGAAGCGGCCGAGGAAGCCGCCGACTGGGGAATGCCCTTGCTGGCCATGGTCTACGGCCGCGGCCCCAAGATCAAGGACCCCTTCGACCCAGCCGTGGTGGCGCACTGCGCCCGCGTGGGCCAGGAACTCGGCGCGGACATCATCAAGGTGGCCTACACCGGCGACCCGGACTCCTTCGCCAAGGTCGTGGACGCATGCTGCGTGCCCGTGGTCATCGCGGGCGGACCCAAGCTCGATTCTGACCGCGACCTGCTCACCATGGTGCACGATTCCGTGGCCGCCGGCGGCGCCGGGCTCTCCGTGGGCCGCAACATCTTCCAGCATAACGATCCGGCCGCGCTGTGCCGCGCCCTGGCCGGCATCGTACACGGCGGCTGCTCCGTGGACGAGGGCATTGAAATCCTCAAGGGAGCGCAATAATGAAAGAGATATGGTTCAAGGCCGTGCCCTTCGACAAAAAGCTCGTGACCCTGGCCCTCGAGTCCGGCGTGGACGGGATCATCGTGGAGCAGTCCAAGAAGAAGGATGTCGCAGCGCTCGGCCGCACCAACGTCCTCTCCCCGGAGGAACTTACCGATGTCTGTCTGAAGGCCAAGAACGACGAGGAAACCGCCGTGAATTGCCTGCGTGATGGCAAGAAGGTGGTGCTCACTTCGGGCTGGGAGATCATCCCGGTGGAGAACATTCTGGCCCAGGCCGACGGACTCGGCGTGGAAGTCGCCTCCCTGGACCAGGCCCTGCTCGCCGCCGGCATCCTGGAGCGCGGCGTGGACTTCCTCATGGTGCTTCCGGAAGCCGCCTCCGAGCTCAAGAACATCGTGTCCCAGGTCAAGCTCGCCCAGGGCGTGGTCAAGCTTCAGACAGCCACCGTGACCGCCGTGGAAGCCGCCGGTCTGGGCCACCGTGTCTGTGTGGACACCCTTTCCGTGCTCAAGCGCGGCC
Organism: Oceanidesulfovibrio sp.; assembly: GCA_048614715.1. GTDB lineage: Bacteria > Desulfobacterota > Desulfovibrionia > Desulfovibrionales > Desulfovibrionaceae > Oceanidesulfovibrio. Next base: position 394 of record JBMCLC010000047.1, on the reverse strand, counting down.
AGGGCATGCTTGTAGGCAATTCCTCGGCCTTCACCTTCCTGGTGCACGCCGAAACCGAGTCCAATCCCTATGTGGCGGCGCGGCCGTTCCGCGTGAACGCAGGCGCCGTGCACGCATACGCGGTCATGCCCGGCGACAAGACCACCTATCTGGAGGAACTCACCGCCGGCCGCGAGGTTCTCGTGGTCTCGGCCGACGGCTCCACCTCCATCGCCACCGTTGGCCGCTCCAAGGTGGAAGTTCGGCCCATGCTGCTGATCCGCGCCCGGCTGGAGGAAGGCTCCGAGGGCGCGATCTTTCTCCAGAACGCGGAGACCATCCGCCTGGTGACCCCGACCGGCGATCCCGTGAGCGTGGTCAACCTCAAGGAGGGGGACCAGGTTCTCGTCAAGGC
>JBMCLC010000046.1:0-8174 GCA_048614715.1 Oceanidesulfovibrio sp. | reverse complement strand
CACGGCGTCCACCTTGGCTTCCGAGCCGATGTGGCCGGGATTGATGCGCAATCCCTGCGCCCCGGCCTCCAGCGCAGCCAGCGCCAGCTTGTGGTCGAAATGGATGTCCGCGATAAGCGGCACCGGCGACTCCTCGCGGATAGCGCGCAGGGCCTCGGCCGCCTTCATGTCCGGCACGGCGCAGCGCACCAGTGCCGCGCCCGCGTCCGCAAGTTCGCGGATCTGCGCCATGGTCGCCTCGGCGTCGCGCGTGTCCGTGTTGGTCATGGACTGCACAACCACGGGACGCCCGCTGCCCAGTGGGACATCGCCCACATGGATGATTCGCGTTTGGCGCCGGGGCGGACGGTAGGGGTCGACTGCCTGCCGAGTTGCTTGGTGCTGGCTCATATATACTGTTCGTTCACCTTTGGTGGACCTCGCCTTACGCCATTTCCTCGCCCAAGAAAAGGGAATGATCAAGGGTCCTCCAACAGAGGAACACCAGGAAATTATGACCGGGACCTTAAGGAAGCCGCAGGACGGACGATACGATAGGACACGCACGAAGAAACACCCGCGCCGGACAAGGATCGTCGGGCGGTTGATTGCAAGGAGCGCAACATCATGCAGTGGGTCATACGCATTCTCTTCATATTTTTCGTCGCCACGGCCTGCGCGCTGACGGCGGTCGTCTGTATGGCGCAGACCGGGGCCCAGCCCGTGCCGGCGGATTCGTTTCCCGTGGTGGAGGATCCATTGCCCGTGGAGAATGTCTCGCCCCAGCAGGCCGGCCCGCCTGGAGCCGATTCCCAGCAGGCCGCTCCGATCACCTATCAATACCTGGACCAGGGTGCGGCCATAGGCGTGGGAAAGGCGCAAAAAAGCGTGGTGGACGGCCAGGAGACACACATTCTGCCCATGGAGGACATGTACTCCGGCACGATGGTTCCCGACGGCCGTGGCGGATACGTCTGGATGGGGCCGCGGCAGCCCATGGTTCCGCAGAACCCGAACTACGTGGCGGCCCGCGAGCTCAAGCTCATCATCAAGGAGCTCGCCGATCAGCTCGCCGAGGGACCCATCGCCCCGGGCGTGACGGCCACCATGTCCCTGCCCACCTCCTTCGTGAACCAGGACAACTTCGACGAGACCTCGTCCTTCGGCCGCTACTTCGCCGAACAGATGATCTACGAGTTCGCGCGCCGCGGCTACCAGGTGAACGAATACCGGCTCGACTCGGCCATCAACTCGCGCCCGGGCGAGGGAGACTTCCTGCTCTCCCGCCGTGTGGCCGGACCGTCGCGCCAGCGCCGCGGCATGGCCATCCTGGTGGGCACGTACTATGCCGACCGGCAGAACGTGTTCGTGAACGCGCGGCTCGTGGAAGCGAGCACAGGGCGGGTGCTGCGCGCCGGCAACGTGGTCTTTCCCCAGACCTTCGTTTCCAAGCACATGCTCGCGAACACCACGCGCACATTAGAGAAGGCTTTCGTCAACGTGCGTGACTACGACACCATGGTGGGCCGCTCCAACCTCACCGACATCGACAAAGGCTTCGACATACGCTGAGGCACCCATGCGCACGATCACCCCCATACTCGTTCTCGCGCTGATGGCTCTGTGGGCCGTGACCATGACGGGCTGCGAAGGCCGCATGCACACGACTGGCCGCGCCGACGTGGCCGCCGTTCCCTATCACGAGCACAGTCTCTGGAACCTGTACCGAGCCCGGGACTACATGGCCCAGGGCCGCTACGAGATAGCCCGCGAACACCTGGCTCTGGCGCGGACCACCGCCAAGACCAAAGAAATGCAAGAATTGCTCGACCGTGAGATCGCCGCCATGAACGCGGCCATCCGCAACCGCCGCTGACCAGGGCGGCACCCCCCAAGGAGACGCACCATGCGCCGCACCACCCCTGCCCTTATCCTTTCCCTGCTGCTTCTGCTCATATTCGCCGGCCCGGCCATGGGCGCCAAGCTACCCGCCATGGCCCAGGCCCTGGCAGAGGATCTGAGCCTACAGATCGCGGACAAGCTCGGCCAGTCCGTCTTGGGCAAGAATGGCCCGGCGCTCATCGTGACCACGCCCGTGAACCTGAACGATCTGGAAACCGCCTCGCCGCTGTCGCGCCTTCTGGCCGAGGAAATGGCCACCCACTTCACCAAGAGCGGCTACCAGGTGCAGGAGATACGCAAAGGCACCTCGGTGCTGTTCCGGCCGCAGACAGGCGAACTCATGCTCACCCGCCGGGTCCATCTGCTCAGCGAACGCGCGGTGCAATCCGCCCTCGTCCTCACCGGAACGTACACGACCACGTCCAAGCACGTGCGTTTCAACATCCGGCTGGTGCACGCGGCCAGCGAGGAGGTGCTGGCCATGTCCAGCATGAGCCTGCCCCTGGACAGCGAGGCCCGCGAGCTCCTGGGCGACGCCATGACGAGCCGCGAGCCCGGCCTGGCGCCCAGCGTGTACACGCGCTTCACCGAGGACGCGCTCATGGCCGCGCATTGAGACAGCCGGACTCCTTCACGCAACAGACGCAATGTCGCGCCGCTTGCACTGTGCCAGCGGCGCGTTTTTTTCATGTTTGCCTCGCCAGGCGCAAGCCGCTAGTGATTCCTTTCTGAAAGCATCTTCAATCAACGCTGCCTAGCCATCGAACCTGACACGGAGCACATCATAGACAAGACAAGCGCTACGCTCCTCTTTGCCGCCTGCACCCCGGAAGACGCGGAAGGCGTGGTAGCCGTCTGGAAGGCATGCGGCCTGCTCGCGCCGCAGAACGACCCGCACGCGGACATCGAGCGCAAGCTGCGCCTGAACGACGGCCTCTTTCTCGTGGCCAGGACCAGTGACCCGGACGCGGCCCGGGTGGTCGGCACTGTGATGGGCGGCTACGACGGCCACCGCGGCTGGCTCTACTATCTGGCCGTGCTCCCCGAATGCCAGGGCCGGGACATCGGCAGACGGCTCGTGGACTGCGTGGCCCGGAAACTCGCCGGTCTGGGCTGCCCGAAAATCAACATCCAGGTCCGCGAGACCAACACGCAATGCCTCGGCTTCTACGAGGCGCTGGGATTCAAGCGGGACGCGGTGCTGAGCTACGGCATACGATTGGGGAGTTGAAGCGGAGCAATCAAGCCCGCAACGAGACTCGAACCGATCGCATTCCACCAGACGGTCATGTATCCTGATGGGAACTCGGCATGCATTTGCATAGGGCAAGCGTTATTCAAAACGCAACCGCCGAGTCATGCAAACCGTGGCCGCTCGTATCACCAACTATTTGGCGGGACGTGGAAGCCGGATGTTTCAAAAAAAAAGCGGGACCCCCATTCCGTGAGTCCCGCTTCATCGTCTCATTCATTCAGCGGGCCGCGAATGGCCGGTGATCGGTCAGTGACCGCTCAGTGCTGGTGGCTGTTCGCCGCCGGCTGGTCCTCGGGCTCGTAACCCTTGAGCAGCGTCTTGGCCACGGGCTCGCACTCGTCCAGATCGAACAGCTCGTCCCGATCGTTGAGCAGCGCGTGTTCCAGCACGTGGTCCATGTGCTCCACCTCCACGATCTCCAGGCCCTTGAGGATGTCATCCGGCACTTCCTTGAGGTCCTTGGCGTTGTCCGCCGGGATGAGCACCTTGGTCATCAGGCCGCGGTGGGCAGCCAGGAGCTTCTCCCGCAGTCCGCCGATGGGCAGCACCCGGCCGCGCAGGGTGATCTCGCCGGTCATGGCCAGATCGTTGCGCACGGGCACGTTCATCAGCGCGGAGACCAGCGACGTGGCCAGGGTGATGCCGGCCGAGGGGCCGTCCTTGGGCACGGCGCCTTCCGGCACGTGTACGTGGATGTCCACGGACTTGTGGAAGTTGGGCCGCAGGCCGAACATGTGGGCGCGGGAGCGCACGTAGGAGAGCGCGGCGCGGGCCGACTCCTGCATTACGTCGCCCAGCTTGCCGGTGATCTCCACCTTGCCCTCGCCGGGCATGAGGGTGGTTTCCACATGCAGCAGCTCGCCGCCCAGCTCGGTGTACGCGAGCCCGGTGGACACGCCCACCGACGGCTCGGATTCCTTCTCCCCGTAACGGTGCTTGGGCACGCCGAGGTACGTGGGAATGGACTGGGTGGAGACGTGCACCGTCTTCTCCATGTTGTCCTCTTCCACGAGCTTCATGGCCACCTTGCGGCAGATAGAGGCGATCTCGCGCTCCAGGTTCCGCACGCCGGCCTCGCGGGTGTAGCGGCGGATGATCTCCAGGACCGCGTTGTCCGAGAGCTGGAGGTTGTGCTCCTTGATGCCGTTGGCCTCGAGCTGCTTGGGCACCAGGAACTGCTTGGCGATCTGCTTCTTCTCCACCTCCAGGTAGCCGGGCAGCTTGATGATCTCCATGCGGTCCTGCAACGGCAGGGGGATGGAGTGCAGCGTGTTGGCCGTGGTGATGAAGAATATCTTGGACAGGTCGTAGTCCATGTCCAAGTAGTGGTCGCTGAAGGCGTAGTTCTGCTCGGGGTCCAGGACTTCGAGGAGCGCGGCCGAGGGGTCGCCGCGGAAGTCCATGGACATCTTGTCGATCTCGTCCAGGCAGAACAGCGGATTGTTGTAGTCCACCCGCTTGAGGGACTGGATGATCTTGCCGGGCAGAGCGCCCACGTAGGTGCGCCGGTGGCCGCGGATCTCGGCCTCGTCGCGCACGCCGCCCAGGGACAGGCGCACGAAATCGCGTCCCGTGGCGCGGGCTATGGACTTGGCCAGCGAGGTCTTGCCCACGCCGGGAGGGCCGACCAGGCAGAGGATGGGGCCCTTCATGGACTCCACAAGCTTCTGCACGGCGAGGAACTCCAGGATGCGCTCCTTGGGCTTCTCCAGGCTGAAGTGGTCCTCGTCCAGTATCCTGCGCGCATCCTCGAGGTCGATGTTCGTTTCCTTGAGCCCGTTCCACGGCAGGTCGATGATCCAGTCCACGTAGTTGCGGACCACCGTGTACTCGGCCGAGGACGGCGGCATGGTCTTGAGCTTCTTGACTTCCTTGAGCGCCTTTTCGCGGGCGTCGTCGGGCATGTCTTTGGATTTGATCTTCTCTTCGAGCTCCGCCATCTCCACGGCCGGGTCGTCCTCGCGGCCCATCTCCTTGGAAATCGCCTTCATCTGCTCGTTGAGATAGTAGTCGCGCTGGTTGCGTTCCATCTGGTTTTTCACGCGCGACTTGATCTTCTTCTCCAGCGAGGTGATCTCGATCTCGCCCTGGAGCAGGCCGAAGGCCTCTTCGAGCCGGCTCAGGGGATCGAAGACCTCGAGGACTTCCTGCTTGCGGGGATACTCCACCTTGAGGTGGGGCATTATGGCGTCGGCGAGTCTGCCGGGATGGGTCAGGGCGGACATGGCCGAGATGGTCTCGGGCGCGACCTTCTTGTTGATCTTGCCGTACTCTTCCAGGGACTCGTTGACCGCGCGGATGATGGCGCGGGACTCGGTCTCGTTGTAGTCCGGCTCGAATATCTCGCGCACGCGGGCCATGGGGAACTCGGGCTCCAGGGCCGAGCTTTCGAACACGGGCTTCCAGTGGGCGCGATGCAGCCCTTCGAACAGAACCTTGATGGTGCCGTCCGGCAGGCGCAGAAGCTGCAGAATCTTGGAGACCGTGCCGATCTCGAAGAGGTCCTTGGCCTCGGGCTTTTCTATCTCGGGCTCGCGCTGAGCGACGAGGAATATCTTTTTATCGTAGTTGGCGAGCGCGTTTTCGATCGCCTTGATGGACGCCTCACGCCCCACGAACAGGGGGACAATGGAGCGCGGAAACATGACGACCTCGCGCAGGGACATGAGCGGTAGACGCTGTTCCTCACCGCCGATGTCGTCATAAACGTTATCGAATTCAGCCATGTAGTAAACTCCTCGAGGGGGTTGTTCGTTGCGTTTGGCACCCGCACGAACACGCGCAGGTCACGTCAGCATTTTCTAGAGTAAAACGCTCCGTGAAGTTGTCAACGCGGTCGGCTACAATCGCGTCGAAGGCGGCTCGGCTTGCGCGTCTTGCAGCTCGCGCTTTCAAAGAACTGACGTTCCAACGGCTTGCGTCAGGAGGGTCGAACATTCTCGGGGCGCTCTGCGCCTCCGCGGGGGGGTGCGGCGCCTGCCAAGCCGGCGCCGCGTATCGCCGCACACGGCGTTTGAGGACCGGATCAGGATCCGGTCTTCTGGTTGACTTCCTGATCCTGCCGGTAGATCAGCAGGGGGTCCATGCCCTTTTCCACCACGCCCTTGTTGATGACGCACTCCTTGACGCCGCTGAGCGACGGCAGGGTGTACATGATGTCGAGCATGATGGATTCCATGACGTTGCGCAGGCCGCGGGCGCCGGTCTTACGCTCGATGGCCTTCTGGGCTATGGCGCGCATGGCGTTCTGGGTGAAGCGCAGCTTGACCTTATCGAGCTCGAAGAGCTTCTGGTACTGCTTGGTCAGTGCGTTCTTGGGCTCGGTGAGGATGCGCACGAGGTCGTCCTCGCTCAGCTCCTCCACATGGGTCACCACCGGAATGCGGCCCACGAACTCGGGGATGAGCCCGAACTTGTTCAGGTCCACGGGGTGGATTTCGGAATAGATGGCCGAAAGGTCGTCCTCCGACCTGCGCTTGAGCTGAGCGGAGAAGCCGAGGGAATGGCCGGACAGGCGCTGCTCGATGATCTTCTCCAGACCGATGAACGCTCCGCCCATGATGAACAGGATGTTCGAGGTGTCCAGGCGGATGAACTCCTGCTGCGGGTGCTTGCGGCCGCCCTTGGGCGGGATGTTGGCCTCGGTGCCCTCGATGATCTTGAGCAGGGCCTGCTGCACGCCCTCGCCGGAGACGTCCCGGGTGATGGAGGGGCTGTCGCCCTTACGCGCCACCTTGTCGATCTCGTCGATGTAGATGATCCCGCGGGAGGCGGACTCGATGTCGTAGTCCGCGTTCTGCAGGAGCTGGACGAGGATGTTCTCCACGTCCTCGCCCACGTAGCCGGCCTCGGTGAGGGTGGTGGCGTCCACGATGGCGAAGGGCACGTTGAGCACCCGGGCCAGGGTCTTGGCGAGCAGGGTCTTGCCGCACCCAGTGGGGCCCACGAGAAGGATGTTGGACTTCTCGAGCTCCACGTCGTCCGCTGCGGCCTGGGAGGAGAAGAACACACGCTTGTAGTGGTTGTGCACCGCCACGGCGAGTATCTTCTTGGCCTGTTCCTGGCCTATGACGTATTCCTGCAGCTTGTTTCGGATTTCCTCGGGCGAGAGCAGGCGGCCCTCTTCCAGGTCCTCGTTGATGTTCTCCTGCGCGATGATCTCGTTGCACAACGAGACGCACTCGTCGCAGATGTAGACATCCGGACCGGCGATGAGGCGCTGCACCTCGTCCTGGCCCTTGCCGCAGAACGAGCAGTGAAGCTCGGAAGGCGTGGTGCCTTTGTTCGACATATTAAAACGATCCTTATTCGACGCGGGTCATTTATTTGGGTTTCATATCCTGACGGGAAGCGAGGATTTCATCCACGATCCCATACTCCATGGCGTCGTTGGCGGACATGAAATTGTCACGGTCCGTATCCTTGGCCACTTTTTCGATGTCCTGGCCCGTATGTTTGGCCATGATTCGATTGAGGGACTCCTTGGTCCGCAGAATTTCCCGTGCGTGGATGTCCACGTCCGTGGCCTGACCGGAGAACCCGCCCAGAGGCTGGTGGATCATGATCCGGCTGTGCGGCAAGGTATAGCGCATGCCCTTGGCGCCTGCGCAAAGCAATAGCGCGGCCATGGACGCGGCCTGGCCCAGGCACAGGGTAGCCACCGGGGCTGAGATGTATTGCATGGTGTCGTAGATGGCCATGCCGGCCGTCACCACGCCGCCCGGGGAATTGATATAGAGATTGATCTCTTTCTCCGGATTCTCGGACTCGAGGAACAGAAGTTGCGCGCAGACAAGGCTCGCGATCTGGTCGTCGATGGGAGTACCCAGCAGAATAATCCGATCCTTGAGCAGACGGGAGTAAATGTCGTAGGCGCGCTCGGTGCGGCCTGTCGTCTCAATGACGATGGGCACGGAAGCCCAGCTCATGGTCTTCGCTCCTTGGTTACGTAATTCAATTCGGCAATCCTGAGCCATACATTAGGTCTCGCGTATACCATACGCAAGAGGCATTCCATGCGTCCATAGAAAAAATCTAA
>JBMCLC010000045.1:0-8174 GCA_048614715.1 Oceanidesulfovibrio sp. | reverse complement strand
GTGGAACCGCCTGGCCACCACGGGCAGGGTGTGGCGGATGAGTTCGCTCCTGGTCCGGCTTTCGTTGAGCAACTCCAGGAGGCGTACGAAAAGCGCCACGTCGGAACGGCGCTCACCGGCCTCCAGGGAGAGGGCCTCCGTGCGGTCGCCAACCATGCGCTCCAGGTCCGTGGCGTAGAGGGTGAGCTCCTTGCGCGCCTCCGCCAGGTGGCTCGCCAGGCTTTCCATGGCGCCCAGTGCTTCCTCTATCTCGTCGCCGGGCTCGCTCCAGGAGGGCAGCCTGGGCCGCGTCAGGTTGTGCGCTTCCTTGTCGTCCGGAAAGTAGCGCGGAAAAACATCGGCCGCGCGACGCAGGCTGTGCACCACGAGGCGGTTGAACAGGAGGTTGGCCACGGCGAAGTAGAACACCGCGCCGCCCACGGCCAGGGAGACGAAAGTGATGGCCGCGCCCCGGATGCTGGAGACGGAACGCGCCACCGGCAGGGCCAGGGCGGTGACGCCGGCGACCTCTCCGCCCACGTGGCCGAAGCCGCGCTCGTCGCCGTAGCGCTCGATAAGCTCATGGGGCGAATCCGCCGGGTCGCCGTGGCAGCGCAGGCAGGAAGGCTGGAACACCACAGGGTGCGCGGTGAGGTAATGCTCGACGTTGTTGATGTCCTTGTAGCCGGACCAGGTTTTGATGTCCGGATTACTGCGGAAGTAGTCGATGAGCTCCAGTTCGAGCTCGGACGCTTCGGATTTCGGGTTGCGCGCGTTGATGGCCACGCGGCGGTAGAGGAAAGGGTCTCGGCTGACCCCGACATTCTCCATGATCCGCCTTGATATGTAGGAGCTAGACATGGCCTCGATAAGGAAATCCTCGTCGCCGAGGACGTCGTACATAGCCGGCCGCAGGGTCTGGCGCACATAGTCCTGCACGGCCTCGGCCTGGGCCAGGACCAGTTCTCCCTTGGCCGCCACCTCGCTTTCGAGCAGGTCGTGGAGTGTGTAGTAAGTTGCGCCGGCGAATATGAGGCCGCCCACGAGGATGATGGCCGCGAGCCCGTACAGGAACTTGGCCTGCAGACTCTGATGCTTGAATACGGAGAAGCTTTTCATGATACGTCTACACCTTTGGACCTCAGGCCGGCCGCGGGACATCAAGAAGCCGGTAAACCATTGGTCCTATGGACTGCTTACCCGGAGGCGACAAAGGACTCAAGGGGGTGCGTCCTATCGGCTACACCTGCGGCCCGTGGGCAACACCCAGAGAAAAACAATGCAACATGCTATTAAACAATAATATTTAATTCATACACCCTTGAATCACGGATAAACCACTGCAACCCGTATTCACTGGCGCAACATTTTACGACTATCATTACAAATAGTTACACACGCAAACCCTGGCACGTTTCTTGCCAATGCCAGCTTGAATACACTTGCTACCAAACGGCGGGGAATCGGAGTTCACCGCCGACAGCGTATTCCAAATCACCCTAGTTTCATCATGGCAAGGAGGAGAACCATGGCCGAAGATGAAGTAAAAGCATCGGTGCAGCAGGCTGGAACCGACGACAACATTGTTGTGGACAAGGGAACGTCCAAAATCTCCGACCTCTGGACCAAAGAAGACTATTGGGCCATATGGCTCGGGTTCGCCCTGCTTATCGTGGGGTTGATCTTGTACCTGCCCAGCCCGCCCGAGGGCATGCAGCAGAAGATTGACGAGGCCAACGCCGTGATGCAGGCCGAGTCCGAGCGAGCGCCGTTCAAGACCATTGAATACATCCAGGCGGCCAGTGCCAAGAAGATGAAGGCGACCAACCAGGATTTCGCCAAGGAGATCAAATCCTTCACCGCCAAGCCCCACGGCTGGTCCAGCAACCCCGTCAACTCTTTTATCCTGGGCCAGGAAGCGGCCAAGGCCAAGGCCGAGAAGGCCATTCCAAAATACGAGGAAGCACAGGCCAATGTCGATGCGGCGCTGGCCGAGGCGCGCGAAGCGCAGGATGCCGCCGCTGCTGCCAACTTCCAGAACCCCGAGCTGAACGAAACGGCCAAAGCCGCAATCGCCACCTGGCAGGAAGCCAAGAACAAAGCGTCCAAGGCCAAGGGCAATACAAAGGTTTCGAGCTACAACCAGATATTCAAGCTCATCGGCCTGGGTCTGCTCATGGGCGCGTTCTTCGCCGTCGGCATGGTCTTCATGGGCACCAGCCCGGCCAAGTTCTTCCTCGGCTTCCTGTTCGTCTTCGCCGTGGCGGTGCTGGCCTATGTGGGCGCGGCGCAAACCACGATGAAGGCCTACGGCATCGGCTACGCGGCCTGGGCCATCGCCTTCGGCCTGCTGATCTCCAACACGGTGGGTACGCCCAAGTGGGTGTTGCCGGCGGTGCAGACCGAGTACTACATCAAGACCGGTCTCGTGCTCCTCGGCGCGGAAATCCTCTTCGGCAAGATCCTGGCCATCGGCCTGCCGGGCATCTTCGTGGCCTGGGTGGTCACGCCCATCGTGCTCATCACCACCTTCATCGTGGGCCAGAAGATCATCAAGATACCGTCCAAGACCCTGAACATCACGGTCTCGGCCGACATGTCGGTCTGCGGCGTGTCCGCGGCCATCGCCACAGCGGCCGCCTGTCGGGCCAAGAAGGAGGAGCTCACCCTCTCCGTGGGCATGTCGCTGGTATTCACCTCCATCATGATGATCCTGATGCCGGCGTTCATCAAGGCCGTGGGCATGCCCCAGGTTCTGGGCGGCGCCTGGATGGGCGGCACCATCGACGCCACCGGCGCCGTGGCCGCCGCGGGCGCGTTCCTGGGCGAGTCAGCGCTGTACACCGCCGCGACCATCAAGATGATCCAGAACGTGCTCATCGGCGTCATCGCCTTCTTCGTGGCGATCTACTGGTGCGCCAAGGTGGACTGCATCCCCGGCCAGCGCGTGAGCGCCTGGGAGATCTGGCACCGTTTCCCCAAGTTCGTCATCGGCTTCATCGTGGCGTCCATCATCTTCTCGTCCATCTACCAGAGCCTGGGGCCGGACGCCGGCTACGCGCTCATCGACCACGGCGTGCTGCGCGGCTGGTCGCGCCTTTTCCGCAGCTGGTTCTTCTGCCTGGCCTTCGTCTCCATCGGCCTGGCCACCAACTTCCGCGAGCTCGCCCACTACTTCAAGGGCGGCAAGCCGCTCATCCTCTATGTGTTCGGCCAGTCCTTCAACATGGCCCTGACCCTTCTCATGGCCTGGATCATGTTCTACAAGGTGTTCCCCGAGATCACCGCGAACATCTAATCCATGCAGACGGCGTAAAGACATGACACACGCACAGAAGAAAACCATCCGCGGATGGGCCGGCCTCTTTGCCGGCCTGGCCGTGATCTGCACCTTCATGTTCGTTATCTGCCCGTTCTTCGAACGGTTCGAGTCGGTACAGACGTTCACGTCTTATGTGAAGGAGAATGACATCAACGCCGGCGGCATCTGGTGGACGGACACCGAGCTCACCAGCGAAGCCGAAATGGGCGCCCGCGCCACCATGCGCTATCTGCCCACCGGACCCGGAAAGCGCTCCGTGCGCAACGAGATCGGGACCTTGGAGTTCATGCAATAACGCCTGGCCAACGCGGGCAAAAGCCGCATCCGACGCCCCGGGCTCATACGCTCGGGGCGTCTTTTTTTTCGCACGCGTGGCTGCATGCCGCCAGCGCCAATTTCGTTGACACCAGCGACCACACAAGGCTAAGGTATCTTTACAAGATTTGTGTAACCCTACGCACGCCGGAACGACCGGAAACAACAGGAGACCAGCCATGCGCTTCATCTGTGCGTCCATCGTAGCCGCCATGCTCATCGCCATCGCCGTGCAGCCGGCTTTTGCCATCCGCCAGTACACGGATAAGCAATGGCTCTTCCGCAAGGGCTGCTACATGGAAGATTCCAGGCTTTCCACCGAAGACAACACCCAGGTGTGCGGCTATTGCCGAAATACCGGGTACCGTATCTGCTGCAACGCCTTTTCCGAGACCAACACGTACTCCTGCGGCGTGGCCGAGGTCATGGAAGGCAGCGGCACCGGCAGGACGGTCAGCGAAGCGGCCGCCAGAGCCTGCGGCTGTTTTTAAGCCGATTCCGGACCTTTTTGCAGCGAGCGCCTAAGCGGGTGGGCGCGTGGAAGAGCGCAAATCTCGACGCCAGCACACATCCAGTCAGAATATCTAGACTTTATCAAGACTTACAACCCTACCCTGGTTGCCGGCGGCGGCTTCCATCACGGTCGCTGTCCTCTCGTTTCGCTCTCGGCATTAAGCGCACGCAAAACGGGCCATGCGCCCACCCTCTGCTCCGGGATGTTGCAAAAACCCTTTGCAGCCGCGGTGACAATCGCTACACTGTCTTCTTTTGCACAATCCAGCTAGGTATCAACCCCCATGTCAGACACGCCAGCACAATCCTCCCATGGCGCACTCCATTACTGGACAATCGGCCTTGTGCGAGACACCAAGGACGTGGTCTGGGATCTCTACAAGGTGATGATTCCAATCATCATACTGGTCAAGGTGCTCACGGAGCTCAATCTGCTCCAATACCTCGCCTGGCCCCTCTCCCCGGTCATGGAGATCATGGGCTTGCCCGCCGCGACCGGCCTGGTCTGGGCCACGGCCATGGCCGTGAACCTCTACAGCGCCATTGCGGTGCTGGCCACCGTGGGCATTCCGCTCACCGTGGCGCAGGTCACCACCCTGGCCACCGTGATGCTGGTGGCGCACAACCTGCCCGTGGAAACGCGCATCGCGCAGCAATGCGGCGTCAGCGCCAGAAGCCAGCTGGCCATTCGCCTGGGCTGCGCAGTTCTGCTCGGGTTCTTGCTCCATATGGGGTTCACTGCCTTCGACGTGTTCCAGGAACCGAGCCGCATGCTGTGGGACCCGCCGACCGAGGCGCCCACCATCCTCGCCTGGGCAGTGGGACAGGCCAAAGGGCTCGCCAGCCTGTTCCTCATCATCCTCGGCCTCATCGCCTTCGTGCGGCTGCTCAAGCTCCTGCGCGTCACCGACCTTTTCAATTTCCTGCTGCGGCCTTTTCTCAAGCTCATGGGCATTGGCCGCGAGGCGGCCACCATCACGGTCATCGGGCTCACCCTGGGCATCAGCTACGGCGGCGGGCTCATCATCCACGAGAGCCGTTCCGGGAATGTGGACAGGCGCGATCTCTTCAGCGCCATGTCGCTCATGGGGCTTTCGCACGCCCTTGTGGAGGACACGCTGCTCATGGCCTTGATCGGGGCGAACATGGTGGGCACGTTCTGGGCCCGGCTCGTCTTCTCCCTGCTCGCGGTGGCTCTGCTGGCGCGCCTGTTGCGACGGGCAATGCCGGCGCCGCAGAACGTCTGACCCCATCCTTTCGGCTGGGCGATTGCGCGATCGGGCCGGAAGCCGCTCAAGTTTCCGCGAATTCAGCCGATACTTGGCGCATGGATACACGTATGCGATCGATTCCAACACTGGCCGGCCTGGTGGCGCTGGCCCTTCTGTTCCTGCTCGCGACCGTTCCGCTCGCTTTGGCGCAGGATGACGGCCTCCAGCCGGAATCCACCGAAGACGCCGCGGAAATCGGCCCTGACGAAGGGTATTACAAGGAGCAGCGCGAACAGGTATTCGAAACAGGAATGGGACGGAACAACATCCCGCCCATCAACGCGCCGCGCTACATTTCCGTTCCGGACGCCGCACTGGGCATGGACGATTCCGAAAACGTCTTCGTGCTGGACTACGGAAACCCAGACGGCGTGGCGCGCATTTATCCGCAGCAGGTGCTCGTCTGGCACGTGGTGGTCAACGAGGTGCTCGGCACCAGCAAGGACGCCCGCCGCCGCTCCATTACCTACTGTCCGATCACCGGGTGCGTGCGGGGCTACGCCGGCCAGATCGACGGCTTCGACACGCCATTCGGCACCCTTGGCCCGCTGCTCAACGGCAACCACCTGCTCTTCGACTATTCCACCAACAGCGTCTGGCCGCAGCTCACCGGCATGGCCATAGACGGTCCGCTGCAAGGCAAGACCCTGAAGTCCTTCCCTCTGGTCTGGACTACATGGGGCCTGGCCCGACAACGGTATCCGGACGCTCAGGTCCTCTCCCGCGCCACAGGCTACCGCCGGAACTACGAAGGCGATCCGTACGGCTCCTACCGCAGGCTGAACACATATTATCAGGACGAGCGGGTGCTCCACCCCCTGGCCCTTTTCGACGAACGGGTTCCGCCGAAAACCCGCGTGCTCGGTCTGGATCTGGACGATCTCAATGTGGCCGTGGTACGCGACTCCCTCCGTGAGCCCCGCGCCGCGAACTTCGACGCCGGCGTGGTCCCCGTGGTCTCGCTCTGGGATGAAGCGTTGGAAACGCCCCGGCTGTTCGACCGCCGGGTGGCGAACTACCTTCTCCATTTCGTGTTCAGGGACGGCGACTATTACGATGTGGAGACAGGCACCCGCTGGCTGCCGGACGGCCGTGCCGTGGAAGGCAGGCTGGCGGACAACCGCCTGGCTCTGCTCGATTCCTTCGACGTCATGTGGTTCGCCTGGGCGGCGTTCTATCCGCAAACCGCGCTCTTCAGCTGGAAGGAAGCCCTGGCGGCAGAACAGCAGTCGGCGCGTGAGTTCTCGCCCGTGGAGCAGGTGGAACCGCCCGCGCCGAATTTCGAGAAACCCGGAACCGAAGTGGCACCCTCACTGCCCAACGTGAAAAAGCCGAAACTGCCCAAGGACATCCCACCGTCCGTCATCACGCCGGACATGGAAATCGTCCCGCACGATGGGCTGTAGCCAAACGACACGAGACTTTGCAGACACGTTTTCGCATGCGCTTTCAACCATCCCCATCTGTCGATGAGATACCCGCCGCCCTGCGCGACATCGAGGCCGTGGTCTTTGATTTCGACGGCACGTTGGCCGAACTGATTCTGGATTTCGACGAAATGAAACGGATCGTGGCCAGGGCCGCTACGCCATTTCTGCGCGCCAAACCCATAGCCTCCGCCACGCCGGTGCTGGAATGGCTCGGGGAGCTTGCGGGTGAGGCTGAAACCATCGCCGCGGGGTCCGGCCCTGCACTCACGTCGCGGGCCATGGCTGCCATAGAGGCCATGGAGGTGGAAAGCGCGGCCCGGGGCGTGCTCTTTCCTTTCACGCGGCGTTTGCTCAGCAGACTGTCGAACCTGGGCGTTCACTGCGGCATCATCACCCGCAACTGCAGCAAGGCGGTACGCACGGTCTTTCCCGATGTGGATTCGCACGTGCGCGTGATGCTCGCCCGGGACGATGTGGAACGTCCCAAGCCGCACCCAGACCACCTGCGCGAGGCGCTGGGCCTGCTTGGCGCAAACCCGCGAGCCACCCTCATGGTGGGCGACCACCCCATGGACATGGCCACGGCCGCGGCCGCGGGCACGCGGTCCGGCGGCGTGGCCAGCGGACGCTTGAGCGCGGCGCAGCTCCGCGAGAGCGGCGCGGATATCGTGGCGACCGATTGCGCGGCTCTGTTCCGCCCCCTGCTTGGGACTCTTTAGTACTCCCCCTACAGAGACGACACACCGCCGCCAAGACCTGCGACAGTCCGGGCGGCGGCTCAAACCGAAAAAAACATCTACTTGGCGGGGCGACCTTTTGCCAGTTCGCCTTCACGGCGGGGGAACGGCTCGGAGCGTTTGTGCTCCAGGTCGTCGATATGCTGGGCCAGGGCGCTTTCTGCTAGGCTGGACAGGGTCATGCCCGGAGTCCAATAAGCGGCGTTTTTGGCTTTCTCGATCGTGTCTATGGACATATAGAAAGTGATCCGTGTTTTACTCATGGCTTTTACTCCTTATCTTTTATAAACATACAACACATTAAATACTGAAATACCTTTCCTTTGTGATCATTGTGCGACAAACATGTGGCGATTTCCTAGAATAACATTTCCGTCACAACTTCTTCCCATATTTGTCAGGCCAGTACACTATAGCCAGCTTCCGCATTATCGTAAAGTGTTTCATTGTTGAACATCAGCTTGAAATTACTGAAGAATTGATCTTTGTTAAGATTTCTACTCGATGAGAAGCGTTATCATTCTCACGAGCATACGCAGCATGCCCTCGTTTGTCGACACCCTGAACCCACTTTTGCTTCTTGGACATAATGGAGGGTACAAAAAAA
>JBMCLC010000044.1:0-8189 GCA_048614715.1 Oceanidesulfovibrio sp. | reverse complement strand
TCCGGTTTGGCGTCCAGATCCCCACGGGCCACCTTGTTCGCAAAGCTTCTGAGAGCAGCGAAGGGGCGCAGCAGTTCACGCTTGATGAAGAAGATGGTGGTGAGGATGATGGCGATGAAGACGGCAAAGCCCGCCGTGAACATGCCGTTGCGCAGAAGGCTGACGGCCTCGAGGGCTTCATGTTTGTCTATCTCGGCGATGAGCGCCCATGTGGTGTCGCCCACGTGAATAGGCATATACGCCGAGAAGACAGGGTTGCCGTTGTAATCGGTAATGATATCACTACCCGTTTCGCCTTCCAGCGCCTGGCGTGCGGCTACGGTGTCGACCTTGCCCCTTTCGGGATTGGCGAAGGATGCAGCCACGCTGTGGTCTTTCGGATTGAGATAGGAGTCCGAGCGCATGAGCAGGTCCTGTCCCACCAGATAGGTTTCGCCGGTTTCGCCCATGCCGGAACGCTGCTGCATGAAGTCGTTGAGTCGTTCGAGAGAAATCTGCAGGGCGACGACGCAGAGGAGTTTGCCATTTCTGCGGATCGGTTCGGCCATGAAAGCCGCTGGAATGCCGTTGGAGGGGGCGTAGGGCACGAAATCCACAAAGACGTTGTCGGAGTTCCGAGCTTGTCTCCAGGCCGTGGCCAGCGGGCTGTCCTTGAGCCGGCCCGTGGCCAGGTTCTGCCCGAGGTCGGATTCCCGGGCCGCGGTAAAGAGCACCCGTCCCTGAGGATCGATTATGAAAACGTCGTAATAGCCAAGAATATCAACATATCGCGCGAAGTGTTCGAGATACGCGCTGTGCATGGAATTGTACGCCGGGGTGTCTACGAGGATCGCATCGCTTCGCGTGCCCATCGATGTAGCGGCGTATCCAGAGAACGCCTCCAACGCTTCGGGTACATATTCATCACTGGCAAGCATATCCGTGTCCGCAAACCATATTTCGATGCGATCCCTGATGCCATGCCCCTTGACGTCGCGGATGGCCTGGAGCTGATCGAAGACCGTGTCCGAAAGTTCACCCGAGGCAGTCTGATAGCTGTAAATGCCGATGGCCAGGAACGGGATGATGCCGATGAGCAGGCAAAAGCCGATCATGGTTTTCTTGAGGTCCATCGAAAAGCTCACAGTCAATTCTCCAGTGCGTCTGGCAGCGTGAACGCGCGCAGTATTGCAGCGTTGTTTGGTAGGGTATGCCGGTAGAAGAACAAAAAGGTGCCCCCCGAAAAAGCAAGAGGATCATTAATGGGGCAATAATGGCACGTCAAGTGACAAATTGATGCCAATTGCGTATAAGCGATACTTTGGCAGCGTAAAAAAAGAAGAACGATAGCTGTTTTGAATAAAAGCGCGGGGTAAGCCGGGCGTTATCGCCCACTGGGGTGGGATGCGAGAAACGGGTGCGGCATGTCTTTAGCGGCCAGGGCTCTTCAATGCGTGGTTTTGCCGGGAGCCACTTCCATCTTGAGTTCTTCCAGGTAATTGTCCGTGAAGTTCTTGATGAGGAAGCCCAGACCGTGGAGTATGGCCAGTGAGCCGCGGACACTGTCGGTTTCAATGGCGTCGTCCATGGAGTCTATGATGGAGTTGATGCGGTGCATGAACTCGTGGGCGAACTGTTTGATCGTGGCCTCGAGCATGGCGCAGTCGGAGTGGATGTTCTGGACGCAGCATTGCCAGAGCTTGGCCGAGATGATGGCGTAGATGAAACTTTTGGGTTCGAGCAGGGCGCGATGGTATTTGAACATGGAGTTGAAAGGCTGGAAGTACTGGCACTGCGACGTGAATATCGCATACAGGCCTAGCAGAGCGCAGGCGTTCTGGGCCGAGGTGGTGGTCTGGATATGGAAGCCGTCGCGGATGCAGACGAGATCGACGTCCCGCGTGGCGTAGACGCCGTCGAACCATCGCGCGATGGGCAAAAGCTGGAAATAGAGATGGCAGTCGTCCAGACTGCGGTCGCAGCGGCCGCAGGAGAAATAGGTCTGCGGCGCACCTTTGTGCAGTTGTACGTTCGTGGCTATGGAGACCGGCGAGCGTGCGTTTATCGCATACACGAAGACGTCTCCGCTGCCGCATGAGACGCGGAATTCTACAACCATGGATCGCCCCCACTCCAGCCGTATCGGTTTAATCACCGTACGGTTTTTCCATGAGAGGTGCACGGATTTATTCTGTTTGATCGATATGCAAGAAACTTGAAGGATATTGCAAGCATGGCGGCTGCAGAGAGTCCTCCCGTGCCGGCCCCCGCGACTCCGGGGAGCAGTCCGGACTCCCGGACCGGGCGTCTGGCGGTTCCCGCGAAAGGAAACTCGACATTCATTGGGCGCAGGGTGGCCTTGGCTGCCTGGTTGCGGTACCTGGGGAGTGGCCGCGATCAAGGACGGCGTTTTCAGAATGACATACGCAATGCCGGAGGGCGCAACACGTGGTAGATACGACGAATGAAACAGAAAAGCGCGGCGCCGGGCCGACCCCCGGGGAACGGGAGCCGCTTGATCAGGAATGCGCACGGCAAACTGCGCGGGCGCGGCTCGGGCTCATCCTGGCCACGCTGGGCGCGGTGCTGTTGGGAGGCGGACTGGTGGAGGTCACGGTGCTCCGCTGCAGCACGCTGAACATCTCCATCGTGCTCGGGATGCTGGCAGTGGGCATGGTGCTGCTGCTCGGCGGCGGACTGCTGACCGGGCTCGCCCTCTTCGCCTCGCGCCGGCTGGGGAACAGCCAGGCGGCCCAGCGGGCGCGGCGCACGGTGACGCGATTCTACGTGGTGATCATACTGCTGGTGGCGGGCGTGCTGGCCATGGCCTACGCCATCACCATGCGCCCGGCAACGGCCCCGCCGATGGAAGGAACTCCCAGCGGCGCGGCGCATTCTGGTGCCGAAACGGGATCGTGATCCCGCGCCCCCGCGCCTCCCGGCCGATGCGTGGGCTCGGAAGGCGCGAAGGAGCGGAACGGCTCCACGAGAACGCTACTTGGCCACACGGTAGAGGCAGACCTTGCAGGTCACGTTGTCGCCCTTGATGTAGTCCGCCTCGCGGAGTTCCTCGAGTTCCCAGCAGCCCTTGCCTTCGAGCTTGAGCATATGCTTGCGGTAATCATGCTCCTCGTAGGCGCCCTCGCGGACGGTGAAGCAGATGTAGCCGCCGTTCCTGGTCACGCGGATAAGCTCGCCGAAGGCGTCCGGACCGACGTGGCCGTAGGTGAAGGTGCCCACGCAGATGATTGCGTCGTATGTGTCGTCGGCAATTTCAAGGGGCTTGGTCATGTCGGCCTGCAAGAGCTTCTTGTACACGCCCTTCTTGGCGGCCTCGTCTAGCATTTCCTTGGAGTAGTCCAGCGCGTCCTGGTTCTTGTAGCCGGCCTTGGCCAGCAGCTCGCCCACCAGGCCGGTGCCGCAGCCCGCGTCCAGGATGTAGGCGTTCTTGTCCTCCAGATAGTTGTCCAGCACGGCGGCGGAGGCGGCCGGCGCCACGTAGCCTTCCTCGGCCAGATCGGAGTCGTACTTGCCGGCCCAGTCCTTGTATGCGTCCATGAGGATTTCGTGATCCTTGGCGTTGTACACCTTGTCGAAGATAGCCTTGTCCATGTTGATCCTTCCTTGCTTGACGACAATCTTTTCGTTCATCCGGCACTCTTGTTGGCTGAAACGTCGCACGGACCCGCCCATTCCACAGGAGGCGAAAAAGCCTCCGGGGCGTTCGTGTTCTGCAAAGCAGCGGGAGCGGCTACCCGCGCCGGGGGTATGGTCCATTCGGACAGCCGGGCGCATTCCACGGAACGTCGTCCTGATCGCGGTCATGTGAAACGGCGACGGACGAAAGCGCAGGGAGCGATACGGGACTGTGCTGGCCGTATCATGGCCGTTGTCCATTTGGACGATTCGCTATTCAGTGGTTCCTGTTCCGCGATGTTGGTTGTTCATTTCATTTTCAAACACGCATGATCCCTGTGTTCCGCCCTGCTGGCATTGCGACAAAAAAGCCAAGTTAATACATGAGTGAATTTTTTAAGTCCAAACAATTTGGATTCGAACTGTTTCTACAAAAACAATTGATTTGTCAAGGCTCTCGATCCCGGGTCGACCTGACGGCCGCGACAGCGGCGGCGCCACAGGCGCATTATCCGGGGCAAAAAAAAGCCCCCGCTCTCCCGGCGGGGGCTGGTTCGGTCTGTCGCGAGACCGGCTATTGCGGGCCGAATATCTTCGGCGGTCTTGTGGTGTCGCCAGTTGCTGCGGGGAAGTCGGGGTAGATGTAGGCCTTCTCCCCGGTATCGATGAGGTGTCGGGCTTCTTTCATGTACTCGTTGAAGCGGTGCTTGCACTCGTAGAAGCCGTGCCACCAGGCGTAGTCCGGGGCCATCATGGCCACGCCCATGCGCGCGCGGCGGCCTTCGTGGTGCCAGAGCTCGTAGAACTGGACCTCGAGGTGCTCGTCGAAGAACTTTTCATTACTGAGCAGGCCCTTTTCATAGAGCTTGTCGAGCATGGCCTTGGCAGGCTTGTAGTAAACCTCGTTGTACTCCTCCACGGCCTTGTCCAGTCCGTCGTAGTGGTCGTCGGTCCAGGCGTTGGAATGGCACTGGTAACAGATCTCCTTCATCTTATTGCGCTCGGTCTCCCAATTGGTGTCCGCGGGGAAGGCCTCGAATTCGCTGGGCCGTACGGTGAGTGGCGCCTGGGTTTCCCAGGAGAGCCGCTCGGTCACGTCGTGGGTGGTCATCACGCTGCCAGCGCCGCTCATGTGGCAGGAGGCGCAGGTGGGGGCGCGGTAGTCAATGCCGGGCGTCCAGGTGCCGGGGGCGGCGTCGAAGTTATATTCTTCCTTGTAGGCATGGTAGATGGTGCCATGCTTGGACTCTTCATATATCTCGATCTGCGGGTGGTCCGGTCCCAGGTGGCACTGGTCGCACGCTTCCGGCCGGCGCGCCTCGGCCGTAGAGAAGCGGTGGCGCGTATGGCAGGAGGTGCAGGAGCCGAGGGAGCCGTCCAGGTTCACGCGGCCCACGCCCACGTTGGGCCATGTGTCGGGATCGAGCCTGCCATCGTCATCGATCTCGAGCACAGTGCCGTGGCAGTTGTAGCAGCCGGTCTTGCGCTCGGTTTGGGAGTTCATGCCCATATTGAGCCATGGGTCGATTTTCCACATGATCTCGATGGTGTTGGCGTGCTTGGACTTGGAGTACTGCTCGGTCTCGTCCGGGTGGCAGCGGGAGCAGTCCTTGGGCGTAACCACGGTGGCCACGGGCACGAAGTATTTCTGCTCGCCATAGGGCATTTGCGGCTCGTCGTAGTATTTCTCGTGCTGCTTGGCGATGTCTGCGTCGTTGGGCTGCGCCAGGTGGCAGTCGATGCACGAGATGTTCGAATCGGCGTGCTCGGATCTGGCCCAGTCGGAGAAGATGCCGGGCGTTTCCTGCTTGTGGCATTCGATGCATGCAACCGCCTGGGGCGTGAGGGCGCGCTCAACGCGGAACTCCTTCACCAGGGAAAAATTCTGCTGAACGGTTGCAGCCGGCGCGGGTTGCTGCTGCACGGGCTGATCCGTGGCGTTCTCCATTTGCGCCATACAGACGTTCGCTCCCGCGAGTGTGAAAGCGAAGACGGCCAGCGCCAGCCAAATCAAAGGACGTTTCGACATGGACCTCTCTCCTCCCATTTATTCGTTTGATCGAGAAATCATGTGCCGCTGCCCACGTTCTGCAAGGTGCGCAGTCCTTTGGCGCGGTAAGGTAGTTCACGCATCTGCGGGTACTCGACCACGCGCTTTTCCGTATGGACCAGGTCGTAATGGCAATCGATGCACTTGCGCTGCGGTGCTCCGGGCCGGGGGTTGATCACGGAGCGGTGTGCGAGCATGGCGCCCCTGTCGTGGGGCATGAACATCACGTTCTCGTGGCACGTCATGCAGGTTTCGTTGTCCAGGGACTCGTACATGCCCTCGCGGGCTTCGGCCTTGTCATAGCCTTCCGTGCCTTCCAGCACGTGGAAGAACACGTCCTTGAGTCCGTGGTAGGTCTTCATGGTGAAGAACTCGAAAGTGTTCTCGGGCGGCGGCAGGTGGCAGTCCATACACGTGGCCACCAGGCCGCGCTTGTTGTTTACGTGGGACGAGGCGCGCCATGCATCCACGGCCGGCTTGATTTCGTGGCATGAGCCGCAGAACGCAGGCGTGGACGTGACGACCATGGCCTCGTAGGTAGCGCCGAGGAGCGGCAGCGCTATGAGCACGCCGATGATTATGAGCACGAGAGGCCTGACGATCCGCTTCATCCGCAAGGGAGCCTCCGAGGTTGAAGGTTCTCAATTATATGCAGAATACAAGCTGGGCGGATGTCGCAAAGGAAATAATTATACCCCGCGTTCTGGCACTACACGACAGAGGCAGTGCAGCAGATACGGCGTCATGCGCAGGGAGCGCATATTGTAGCGAGTCAGCGCCTCTGCGAGGTAGAGCGGGTACGCCTCGGCCTTGATCGCGCGGAACTGGGCCAGCCAGCCGTCCACAAACCGCTTGAGGCCGTTGGCGCGGTCCAGGTGCAGGGGGTCGTCCGTGAAATGCTGGCGGAAAAGCTCCCGGCCTTTCCTGCAGCAGGCGAAGACGAGGGCGTCGCGGCCCTGGTAGGAGTCCGTGTGGATGAAGCAGCGCCACTGCTTTTTGGGCAAGGGCCAGGCCAGAACCTCGCGGGCCTTGATTCCCGGCAGCAGGGAAAGCAGCACGCGGCCGCCCACGGATAGGAGTTGGAACACGTAGGATCGGCACCCTTCGCAGAGCGTCTGCAGTTCATCGCGGTCCTGGTTGGGACAGAAGCCGATGAGCTCGCCGCGCTCGTCGAAGAGGTCGTCGAACCCGCACATGTCGGCGAGAATCGAGGAACGGATGGTGGCGTACGCCTTGTGCGCCGTGTCGTACTTCACGCCCAGCAACTGCGCGGCCTGGTTCACGTTGAGGCCTTCCTCGAAATATCCGAGCAGCTCGGCCCAGGCATCGAGAGACAGGTTGCCGCGATTGATCCAGCGACGCGACAAGCCGTGGAAGGTGTAGCCGCAGTCGCTGCAACGACTTCTGCCTTCCTTCAGGGCGTATAATCTGGCGCAGTTGCAGCGGGGACAGCCGCTGCCATGCGCCTGGCAGGCGTTTTCGACCAGTCGGCGGAACTCGCTCGCGCCGCAGGTCGTTGTTTGAGACATGTTTCCATCCTTGCTGGTGTTGGAGCGGCTCAGACGGTCATTGTGTCCCATTTCGGATTGGCGCGCTCAGGTAATCTTCGGTTAAGTGAGTTGTTCAAATCCGCGCAACCGCAAGAAATGCGGCGTGTAGTCCTGTAACCAGGGCCAGGTACGCGCCCCGCGTCGCAAACGGGGTCATGCGCACTCCGGGCAGGGCCAGCCGGTAGCCCATGCTTGCCTGCCGGCAGGAGGGCACACAGTCGCCGCACAGGGTGCAGGACAGCCCCGGTTTACCGCGCGCTATGTCCGTGGGCTCCAAGGCGCCGTAGCGACACGCCGTGGCGCACTTGCCGCATTGGGTGCAGCCTTCGTCCATGCGTATCCGCCAGGGAGATAGCTTGCCGATGACGTTCGCGACCAGGCCTATGGGGCAGTACGCCGTGCAATGGATCATGCTGCCGCGACGCCGGGAAAGGAAAACCATGATCCCAATACCGCCCAGTCCGAACAGCGCGGCGAGGGTCAGCGCCAAAGGCCAGCCCACCCCGGCGAGGCGCAGGCCCACAGCGAGAAAGACCGTGAGAGCGAGGCTGGCCAGGCGTCCCAGCCACAGCCAGCGGCCGGCGCCTTGCGGACGCCGGCCTGTTTTCGGGCCCAGGCGGGAGGCGAGGTCGTCCCACACGCCCACGTAGCACAAATGGCTGCACCAGGCTGGCCCGGCCAGGATGACCGTGCCCAGAAAGAGGAAGACCATGAAGGACATCTCCAGTCTGTACAGCGGCCCGCCGATGATGAGCGCCGGCACGGGCAGATGCAGGGAGCCGGTCATGAGGAAACGCTCCGAGACCATGAGGCCCAGGATGAGCTGGAGGAAGAAGACAGCGGAGAAGAACGCCCAGAGGCGCGGCCGGGCCATGCGGTGTGTGTCCGGGTCTGCAACCAGTCCGGCGAGCCACGCGGCGTAGACGCCGTGAACGAATATCTGCAGGCCTCCCCAGGTGCCGGGCGGAAAATAC